>NZ_BAAILO010000322.1:67859-119642 GCF_054589115.1 Cupriavidus sp. 8B
CTGTTGCTCGCCATCCAGTATCCCTTATGGCTGGGCAAGGGCGGCTGGCTGCGTGTGTGGGATATGGACAAGCAGGTGCAGGAACAGAGCGCGCACAACCAGGCGCTCAAGCTGCGCAATGCCAAGCTGGAAGGGGAAGTGAAGGACCTGCAGGATGGCACCGGGGCCATTGAAGAGCGTGCCCGCTACGAGCTGGGCATGGTCAAGGATGGCGAGGTGTTCGTGCAGTTCGTGGCGCCGGCCCCCAAGGTCAGCGCCACGCCGCCGCTGCCGCCTCCGGCGAACTCCCCGGCATTCAATCGCCATTGACTGGCGTCAGCCTCGATCGGTAGCGGGCGCCCGCCCCCTCTCCCACGGAGGGGAGAGGGAGCAAACACCGTCGTCATTTCAGTCGGTTTTGGCGCATTCCCGCAAGCTCACCACCAGTACGGGTAGCCGCCCCAACCCCGGTAGTATCCCGGGCTGCTGAAGCCAACCCCGCCGCCCCAGTGGCCACCTCCCCATCCGCCGTAATACAGGTTCCAGCTTGGCGAAGGATAGCCATAGGTTGCGGCCCGCGCCATGGCCTCCGCCTGTTGCTGGCGGGCAATCGCGGCCTCCTGCTCGCGCAGCACCTGGCGGTTCAGCGCATCGATCTTCTGGATATCTTCTGCGGTGACGGGAGGCGGCGGCACGCCATTGGGCGCCAGGCGGGCAGTCGGCGGCGAGCCGTTGATGTCGCGCGGCAACTGGGCGCAGCCGCCGCAGGCCAGGACGGTGCCTAGAAGCAGGGCGCTGATCGTGGCGCACGGGTGAGAAGGCAAAGCGGGCATGATGACTCCCTGACTCTGGTGGGTCGCTGACGCTTGGACCCCGGCGCAGGGCAGAAAGGTTCCTGCCGCTGCGCCTGGTGTCGTCGCTTGCATCGTCCGCCGGCGCTGCCGCTCAGTGCTGCTGGCCCGCGCCGTCGCCGGCGCCGGTAGCCACGGGGACCGGCGTGAACAGCTGCGCGCAGTCGACCGGGTCGAAGTGGTATTGCTGGCCGCAGAAATCGCACTGGATTTCCACTTCGCCGCGTTCCACCAGGATGTCTTCAATCTCCACGCGGCCCAGGTTCTGCAGCATGCCCGCCACCTTGGCGCGCGAGCACGAGCACTGGAAGTGCGGGGTCAGCGGCTCGAACACACGCAGGCCGGTGGCTTCCAGGTCTTCCCAGAACAGGCGGCGCAGCAAGGTATCCGGCGTCTCGGCCAGCAGTTCGGCGTCCTTCAGCGTGGCGCCGAGCTGGCAGGCACGGTCCCAGGTGTCGAGATCCTGCGCGCGGCCGCTTTCCCCTAGCGGTGCACCGGTTTCGCCGACTTCCGCGGGCGGGCGTTCGGCGTGGCCTTCCAGCGTGCCGCCGTAGGACGGCAGCTTTTGCAGCAGCATGCCCGCGGCGATCTTGTCGTCGGCGGCCAGCCACAGCCGCGTGTCGAGCTGCTCGGACGTCTGCATATAGTGCTCGAGCACGGCGGTCATGGATGCCATCGGGCCATGCTTGTCGGCCAGCGGCACGATGCTTTGGTAAGGCTGCTGCCCGGGGAGCTTGTCCTGCGGGTCCAGCGTGATGGCGAAGCGGCCGTGGCCGCTGACGTTGACGAGATCCGCCAGCGTAGCGTCGTCGGCCAGCGTCACGCCTTCGGCGAGCTTGGCGGTTGCGCGCATCGACAGGTCGGACAGACACTCCACCACCAGCATGCGCACCGGGCCGTCGCCGTGTACTTGCATCACCAGCGCGCCGTTGAACTTCAGGTTGGCTGAAAGCAGGGCGGCGGCCGACATCATTTCGCCCAGTAGCCGGCGCACCGGCGTGGGGTAATGATTGCGGCGCAGCACTTCTTGCCAGGTGGCCTGCATGCGTACCAGCTCGCCGCGCACGGGGGCCGCGTCGAACAGGAATTTCTGCAGGGTGTCAGGGGTGGTGGTGTCAGTCACGATGATCCGTCGGTAAATCGGTGCCGCTGGCGCGGCGCCTTGGTCGCTTAGTCGATGCGTTTGAGTTGCGTCTTGTACATGGCCTGGCGCGTGGCGTAGGTCTCGGCATTGCGATACAGGTTGGCCACGTCCTGCTCGGTGAGCTCGCGTACCACCTTGGCCGGCGCGCCGAGGATCAGCGAGCGGTCCGGGAAGACCTTGCCTTCCGTGACGACGGCGCCGGCGCCGACCAGGCACTCCTTGCCGATCACGGCACGGTTCAGGATCACCGCCTGGATGCCGATCAGCGAGCCTTCGCCCACCGTGCAGCCGTGCAGCATGGCCTGGTGGCCGATCGAGACCTTGTCGCCGATGGTCAGCGGGCAGCCGGGGTCGGTATGGAGCACGGTGCCTTCCTGCACATTGCTGGACTCACCCACCACGATCGGCTCGTTGTCGCCACGGATCACCACGCCTGGCCAAACGCTGGAACGTGCCTTAAGCGTCACATTACCGATGATGGTGGCCTCCGGCGCCACGTAGGCATCCGGATCGATGGTGGGGGCAACGTCGCCGAGCTGGTAAAGCGCCATGGGGTCTCCTGCACAAGTTCGTATGGGTATATGGGGTTTGCCGCCAGGCTTTAAAGGGTGCGGGGCGGGGGTGCGACTGCGCGGTCCGCGGCACCCTACAATGGCGGCAACCCGGATTTTACGCTTATGCCAGCAAACCTTCCTGATCCCGATGCCTGCGGCGCGCCGCTTGCTGCACCTGAGCTGCCGCGCGGCTTCGCATCCCTGTCCTTGCGCCGCCAGGCGCTTGCCATCCTGTGCCTGAGCGATGCGCACCATAAGGCCGCCGCCACGCGCTGGATGCGGCAGGCGGTCGCCGCCGTGACGCCAGAGGCGCTCGGCATCGATGAGTCGATCCTGGCCGAGCTGCCGGTACCGGGCCGGCCGCCACTGCCCGAACTGGTGCCTCCGCAAAGGGTGGAACGGCGGCGCTCCATCCATACGCCGGCCGGCCGCGCGGCGCTGATCCACGCGCTTGCGCATATCGAGTTCAATGCCATCAACCTGGCACTGGATGCGATCTGGCGCTTTGGCGGGATGCCGCCGGCCTTCTACGTGGACTGGCTGCGCGTGGCCGACGAAGAAGCGCTGCACTTCAGCCTGCTGGCGGGGCACCTGGCCACGCTGGGCGCGCGTTACGGCGACTTGCCCGCGCACAACAGCCTGTGGGAAATGGCGGACAAGACCGCTGGCGACGTGCTGGCACGCATGGCGCTGGTGCCGCGCACCCTGGAGGCGCGGGGGCTGGACGCCTCGCCGCCGGTGCGGGCCAAGCTGGCCGCGGCCGGCGATCATGACGCCGCCGCCATCATCGACATCATCCTGCGCGATGAGGTTGGCCACGTGGCGATCGGCAACCACTGGTATCGCTGGCTATGCGCGGGCCGTGGCCTCGACCCTGTCGCCACCTACGCAGAACTTGCCGAGCGCTACCAGGCGCCGCGCCTGCGCCCGCCTTTCAACCTGGCGGCGCGGCGCGCGGCGGGCTTCGACGAGATCGAGCTGGCCTTGCTGGAAGGGCAGGCGGCTCAGTAATAGTCGGCCATCAAGACGATGCCTTGCCGGCTGCTGCCGGGATCGTTGCCTTTCATGAACTGCACGGCCTGGACGGATGTCCGTGCAGTCTTCAGGATGGCCACCTTGCCGGGCACCGGCGGCAGCGCGGCGAATTCCGCGGAATGGCTGCCGTTCGCCGGACAACTCACCGAGGGGGTTCCGCTCGCGCTCATCTGTGCGGTGCAGGACGGCGCCACGATGGCTCCCTGGAAGATGATGACGCCATCCGCGGCCCACGCGCAGACGGATAGCGCTGCACTCGCCAGGACGAGAGGCAGGCGCCTTGCGAGTTGTTGGGCGGCGCAGTGGCCGGTGCGTGCAAACGTGCTCATCGTGACCCCCTGTTCAGCATCGAGTTGAAGCGCGTTAGGAAATTTCTGCGCGCTCTTTGGGAATTTTATTTCCAATAATCAGAAAAAATATTCACGCTAATCTGAATTTTCCTAGACATATTTTTGCACTATTCTGTCTGGTCAGATTGGCGCTGATAGGTGTATTGAGCGCGGCAGAGAGCGGTCATGCATAGGAATATTCCTAGTTTGAAAGGGGATCTGGTTTGTTTTCAGGGTTTTTATAAGAACATTCTTATAAATATTCCTGGAATTTTGAATTGCCATAGGCGACTCCCCGGGCCTGGCGTTGCATGTCCTTGCTAACGTCAGATTCGGGGAATACTTGACCGGGGGGAGGGGGCGATGAAAGGCGATAGGCGGGCGGCAGCCTTGCGGCCGCGCCCGCGCCAGGCTACGGGCGCGTAGCGGTATTGCGCTTGGCTTCCATCTCGCGCAGCAGGCGGCGCTGGATCTTGCCGGTGGTGGTCATCGGCAACTGCGCGATGAACTCGATGGCCTTGGGATATTCATACGGCGCAAGTTGGCCGCGCACATGCTGCTGCAGCTCGGCAACCAGCGCGGCGTCGGCTTGCGCCGAACGCGCGACCGATGGCACCAGCACGATGAACGCCTTGACCACCGCGCCGCGCTCCGGGTCCGGCGAGGGCACCACCGCGCAGTTCGACACGGCGGGATGCTTGAGCAGGCAGTTCTCGATCTCGCTCGGGCCGATGCGGTAGCCTGAGGATTTGAAGACATCGTCGGCGCGCCCCTGATACCACAGGTAGCCGTCTTCGTCGATGCGCGCCAGGTCGCCCGTGCGGCACCAGCGCAGCCCGTCACGCTCCAGGTACTTGCCGGCAGTGGCGTCCTCGTTGCGCCAGTAGCCGAGGAAGAACACGGGGTCGGGGTGGCCGTGGACGTCGGTGCTGCACACGGCCACCTCGCCGTCCTCGCCCGCCGCGCAGGGCTTGCCCTCGTCGTCGACCACGGCGATGCGGTGGCCGGGGTAGGGCCGGCCCATCGAGCCCGGGCGCGCCGGCCAGCCTAGCTGGCCATCGTCGTTCTGCGCGGTGCAGTTGCCCACGATGTAGTTGATCTCGGTCTGGCCGAACATTTCGTTGACGACCACGCCGAGCGCGTCGCGGCACCAGGCGAACACGGTTTCCCCCACGGCTTCGCCCGCGCTCATCAGCGCGCGCAGGTG
The DNA here is from genome assembly GCF_054589115.1 of Cupriavidus sp. 8B. Taxonomy (NCBI): domain Bacteria; kingdom Pseudomonadati; phylum Pseudomonadota; class Betaproteobacteria; order Burkholderiales; family Burkholderiaceae; genus Cupriavidus; species Cupriavidus sp. 8B. Next base: position 72,959 of record NZ_BAAILO010000322.1, read on the forward strand.
CAACTGATAGTGCTCGCGCGGCGCGGGGCAGGCCTTCATCATCTGCTTGAGCGCGGTGGGAAACAGGAAGGTATTGGTGACGCGATAGCGCTCCATCAGCGCGAAGGCGGTTTGCGCGGAGAACCTGCCCTGGTAGCCCACGATGGTCTTGCCGAAATACAGCGTGGGCATCAGCGCATCCCACAGCCCGCCGGTCCAGGCCCAGTCGGCCGGGCTCCAGAACACGTCGCCGGCTCGGGGAAACCAGTTTTGCGAACAGACGAAGCCGGTGAGATTGCCGATCAGCGCGCGGTGCGGGATCAGGGCGCCCTTGGGCTGGCCGGTGGTGCCGCTGGTGTAGATCAGCACCGCGGCCTCGTCAGCCTTGGTTTCCACGGCGGTGAATTCAGGCAGTTCCGCGGCGAGCATCACGTCCCAGTCATGCTCCGCGCGGCCCACGGCAGCGCCGACGCCGATCACCGAGGCCAGGGCGGGGCACTGCGCGCGCGCGGCCAGCAGGTTGTCGATCGAGGATTCGTCGGCGATGGCCACGCTGGCCTCGCTGTGCTGGAGGCGGTAGGCCAGCGCCTCCGGGCCGAACAGCATCGACAAGGGCATGGCAATGGCGCCGAGCTGGTAGATCGCCATGTGCGCAATCACCGTCTCGATGCGCTGGGGCATGACGATGCCGACGCGGTCGCCGCGTGCCACCCCCAGCGTGCGCAGCGCTCGCGAGAGGCGATCGGCCTCGGCCTGGATGAAGGCGTAGCTGTAGCTGGCGCGGCGCCCGTCCTCATGCTCGGTGTGGACCGCGATGCGGTCCATCGTGGCGGGGTCGCGTGCCCAGCGGCCGCAGCATGCGTCGGCCAGGTTGAATAACTCGGGCACATGCCAGTGGAATTGCGTGTAGAGCGCGGGATAATCGTCGCGCCGGCTTGCTGGCAGGGCGGGTGCGGCCATGCTGGGTCTCCTGGGTTGCGCTCGCTTTGCGCCGGAGGCGGGCCGGGATGTGGGCCCGCCGGCTTGCCGCTATAATCCGCAAACGAACGATCGTTCTATTTTTAGGCTTCCCCGTTGTCGCGGGTGAAAGCGTCCGCCACGATCAGGGAAAAGGCACCCGGGGAGACACCATGACAATAAGAGAAACCTCGCGCTCGGAATTTATCACGTTGCGCGGCCTCAACATGCACGTGCGCCATTGGGGCGAGCCCGGCGCGCCCCCCTTGTTCCTGCTGCACGGCTGGATGGACGTGGCGGCCTCGTTCCAGTTCATGGTGGACGCGCTGGAACGCGAGTGGCACGTGATCGCCCCGGACTGGCGCGGCTTTGGCCAGACCGACTGGCCCACGCGCTATCCCGGCACGGAGTCCTACTGGTTTCCCGACTATGTCGCCGATCTCGAGGCCGTGCTCGACCACTACCAGCCGGACGCGCCGGTGAACCTGGTGGGGCATAGCATGGGCGCCAACGTGGCCTGCTTTTATGCTGGCATCCGTCCCGAGCGGGTGCGCCGCGTGGTCGACCTGGAGGGATTTGGCATGACGGGCACGCGCGCCGAGCAAGCGCCCGGTCGCTATGCGCGCTGGCTCGATGAGTTGCGCCAGCGCCAGCCGCTGCGGTCCTATGACAGCGTGGGGGCGGTGGCGGCACGGCTGCAGAAGACCAACCCGCGCCTGCCCGATGACCGCGCAGCTTTCCTGGCTGAGCACTGGTCAGCGCGCAATGCGGATGGCCGTTGGGAGATCCTGGGCGATGCCGCGCACAAGATGGTCAACCCGGTCCTGTACCGGCTCGACGAGGTGATGGCGATCTGGGCGCAGGCCACCGCGCCGGTGCTGCATGTGGAAGCGCGCAATTCGCAGACGCTCAGCCATATCGCAAAGGGGCAGCCGCTGGAGGCGTTCAAGCAGCGCTTCAAGGCGTTCCGCGATTTCCGCGAGGCCGTTGTCGATGACGCCGGCCACATGCTCCATCACGACCAGCCGCGGATGGTTGCCGGTCTGGTGGAGTCCTTCTGCGCCTGAAGCTGCGCGGCTGTCGCTGCTGACGCGCTCAGGCGTGCGTCAGCTTTTCCTTGAGCGTGGCGTTGTTGCTGGTGTGGACATGGACCAGCGCCTTTTCGGGGAAGGCGTAGTGATACGCGCGCCGCAGCGCCAGCGCGGCCTCGTGGAAGCCCGACAGGATGAGCTTTTGCTTGTTGGGGTAGAAGGCGATGTCGCCCGCGGCGAAAATGCCGCGCCGGGATGTTTCGTAGGTGGTGGTATCCACCATGATGCGCCCGGCGTGCATGTCGAGGTCCCATTGGGCGATCGGGCCGGGCTCGGAGACCAGGCCGTACAGCGCCACGAGTTCGTCGGCGGGCAGGCTGATGGTGTCGTCGCGGGTACGGATGTCGACGCTGGCCAGGGTGTCGCCCTCGGTCTTGATCGCGCCCAGCATGCCCACCACGAAGTCCATCTCGCCGGCGGCGACGGCCGCGCGCATCTCGGCTACCGTGCCGTCGGCCGCGCGAAAGGCTTCCCGGCGATGCAGCAGCGTGACGCGCGCGGCGGTCTTGCGCAGCGCCAGCGCCCAGTCCAGGGCGGAGTCTCCGCCGCCGGCCACCACCACGCGCTTGCCCTTGAAGCGCGCGGTATCGCGCACGGCGTAGTGCAGGTGGCGGTCTTCCAGCGCAGCAGCCTCGGGCAGCGCCACGCGCTGCGGGGCGAAGGCGCCGGCGCCGGAGCACACCAGCACCGCGGCCACGTCGAAGCGCCTGCCGGTGTCGGTTGTGACCAGCAGGCGGTGCGCGTGCTCATGGCCGGCCGCGGCGTGATGTTCGCGCGGGATCTCGGTCAGTCCGTTGGCGCGCTCGTTGAAATGCATGGGAAAGGCGAACGGCGCGCATTGCTCGAGCAGGCGGTCGACCAGGTCCTGCGCCAGGCAGCCGGGCACCGCGGGGATGTCGTAGATCGGCTTTTCCGGATAGAGCTCGGTGCACTGGCCGCCGGCGCGGTCCAGCACGTCGATGAGCTCGCACTTCAGCCCCAGCACGCCCGCCTGGAAAGCGGCGAACAGGCCGACCGGGCCGGCGCCGACGATCAGCACATCGGTGCGGATCACGTCGGTCGGGACGGTTGGGGGGCGGGCATCGGGCGTGGCGGAAGCAGGGGCTTGGGTCGGCATGGCTTGGCAGGCGGCGCGCGCGGCGGCGCCAGGCAGGAGGGTCGTCAGGCCCCAACTATACCGCGCAGGGCCGGGCCGGCCGCCTACGCCAGCGTTGGCGGCAGGGCTATCGGCGCGAATGTGTGGGCCAGCCCACGCGGCGCGCATTGGCGCGGGATTAAAGTCGGATTGAAGTTGGATTAACGTGGAATTATCGCGAGAGTAGAATAGACGTATGCAAAATTCACACGCAATCAACGCAGATCTGCATTGCCATTCCACGGTTTCCGACGGCATGTTGTCCCCCGAGGAGGTTGCCGCGCGCGCACACGCCGGCGGCGTGGCGTTCTGGGCGCTGACGGACCATGACGAGGTCAAGGGCCAGGCCAGGGCGCGGGCCGCGGCCGAGGCGCTCGGCATGCGCTACGTGCCCGGGGTGGAGATCTCGGTGACGTGGGCCGGCCAGACCGTGCATATCGTTGGCTTGCAGATCGATCCCGACTGCCAGGTGCTGGTCAATGGCCTGGCCGCCACGCGCTCCGGGCGCGCCGCCAGGGCGCAGGACATCGGCGAGGCGCTGGCCGCGATCGGCATCGAGGGCGCCTATGAGGGCGCGCTGCGCCATGTCGGCAATCCCGACCTGATCTCCCGCACCCATTTCGCGCGCTGGCTGGTGGAGCAAGAGCGGTGCAAGACCATCAGCGAGGTGTTCGACGATTACCTCGGCGAAGGCTGTCCGGGCTATGTCGGGCACCGCTGGGCCAAACTGTCCGATGCGGTGAAGTGGATCCAGGCCGCCGGCGGCATTCCGGTGATGGCGCACCCGGGCCGCTACAACTACACGCAACTCCAGCACGATGCGCTGTTCGACGAGTTCAAGCAGCTCGGCGGGGCGGCGGTCGAGGTGGTCACCGGCAGCCATACGCCGGAGCAGTACCGCCAATATGCCAATGTCGCGCATCACTACGGCCTGCTGGCCTCGCGCGGCTCGGACTTCCATGGGCCGGGCGAGGGACGGATCGAGCTGGGCTCGCTGCCGCCGCTGCCGTCGTCGGTCACCCCGGTCTGGCATGACTGGTAAGCCGCGCCGGCCACTGCCCGCCCGGCGCCAAGGCCGCCCGAATCCGCCATGCGCTCCCTTCGCATCTCCCCATCGCAGAACCGGCCCGGTGTGCGCGCGGCGTTTGCGCGGATCCCGCGGCTGGCCGCCCCAGGCCCGCACATGTCCCAATACTTCGAAATCCATCCGCTCAACCCGCAATCCCGCCTGATCAAGCAGGCCGCGCAGATCATCGGGCAGGGCGGGCTGATTGCCTTGCCCACCGACTCCAGCTACGCGCTGGCCTGCCGGCTCGACGACAAGGCCGCGGTGGAGCGGCTGCGCCGCCTGCGCGGGATCGACGACAAGCACCATCTGACCCTGATGTGCAGCGACTTGTCAGAGCTCGGCAACTTCGCGCGGGTGGACAACCGGCAGTACCGCTGGCTCAAGGGCGCCACGCCCGGGCCCTATGTCTTCATCCTCGAGGCCACCAAGGAAGTGCCGCGCCGGCTCTCGCATCCCGCCCGCAAGACCATCGGCGTGCGGGTGCCCGACCATCCCATCCCGCTGGCGCTGCTGGCCGAAGTGGGCGAGCCGCTGATTTCGGCCACCCTGCAGCTGCCGGGAGACGAAGCCCCGCTCAACGAACCGGAAGTGATCCGTGCCCGGCTGGAAAAGCTGCTGGAACTGGTGATCTGCGGCGGTGCCGCGCCGGCGCAGCCGACCACGGTGATCGACCTGACCGCCGGCGAGCCCGAGCTGGTGCGCCAGGGGGGCGGCGATATCGAACGTTTCGGCCTCTGATTGCCACCGAACAGTCGCTTTGCCGCGGTCCCGGTACAATAGCGACCCATGGATTCTTCCCTGATTCAGACCCTAGCGGTCTACGCCCTGCCGGTCCTGTTCGCCATCACGCTGCATGAGGCCGCGCACGGCTACGTGGCCAAGCTGTTCGGCGACAACACCGCCTACTCGATGGGCCGCGTCAGCCTTAACCCGGCGCGCCATATCGATCCCATCGGCACCATCGCGGTGCCGCTGCTGCTCTATTTCATGACCAGCGGCCAGTTCGTCTTCGGCTACGCCAAGCCAGTGCCGGTCGCCTTCGACCACCTGCGCAATCCGCGTTGGCATGGCATGTGGGTGGCGCTGGCGGGCCCGGGCAGCAATGTGCTGCAGGCCTTCCTGTGGGCGCTGATGGCGGTCGGCCTGGTGGTGGCCAGGGTGCAGGAGCCCTTCTTCACCCAGATGGCGCAGGCCGGCGTGCTGGTCAACCTGGTGATGGCTGCGTTCAACCTGTTCCCCGTGCCGCCGCTCGACGGCGGCCGCGTGCTGACTGCGCTGTTGCCGCAGCGGATCGCGCATGCGGTGTCGCGCATCGAGCCCTACGGCATCTTCGTGGTGCTGGCGCTGGTGGCGGCTGGCGTGATCACCAAAGTGTGGATGCAGCCGGTGATGGGGGCGCTCAGAAGCCTGGTGCTGCTGATGCTGCAACCCATCCTGGCGCTGGTGCAGTAGGCCGCGCCACGGCGCCGGCGCCCATGGCGGCGCCGAGGTCGAATACGAGTACCCGTACCTGCACCGACTCCCACAAATACAGATAGACATGTTCCCCGATCGCGTTCTTTCCGGCATGCGGCCTACCGGCGCGCTGCACCTGGGTCACTATCACGGCGTACTCAAGAACTGGGTCCAGCTCCAGGCCGAATATCCCTGTTTCTTCTTCGTGGCAGACTGGCATGCGCTCACCACGCACTATGAATCGCCGGAGGTGATCGGCGAATCGGTGTGGGAGATGCTGATCGACTGGCTCGCCGCCGGCGTCGATCCCGAGCGCGCCACGCTGTTTATCCAGAGCCGCGTGCCCGAGCATGCCGAGCTGTTCCTGCTGCTGTCGATGGGCACGCCGCTGGGCTGGCTGGAGCGGGTGCCGACCTACAAGGACCAGATCGAGAAGCTCAAGGACAAGGATCTCTCCACCTACGGCTTTCTTGGCTATCCGCTGCTGCAGGCCGCCGATATCCTGATCTACCGCGCCGGCCGCGTGCCGGTGGGCGAGGACCAGGTGCCGCACGTGGAGATCACGCGCGAGATCGCGCGCCGCTTCAACTATCTGTACGGGCGCCAGCCGGACTTCGAGGCGCAGGCGCAGGAAGCCGCCAAAAAGCTGGGCGGCAAGCGCACCAAGGCTTATCTGGAACTGCGCCGCGCCTATCAGGAACAGGGCAAGGCGGAGGCGCTGGAAGAGGGCGGCGCGCTGGTGGCGCAGTCGCAGAGCCTGGCCGCCGAAGACCGTGAATTGCTGCTGGGCTACCTGGGCGGCTCGCGCAAGACCATCCTGGTCGAGCCGCAGGCGCTGCTGACCGCGGCATCGCGCATGCCCGGGCTGGACGGCCAGAAGATGTCGAAGTCCTATGGCAACACCATCCGCATGCGCGAGGACAAGGCGTCGGTGGAAAAGAAGGTGCGCACCATGCCAACCGATCCAGCCCGCGTGCGCCGCACCGATGCCGGCGAGCCGGCGCGTTGCCCGGTGTGGCAACTGCACCAGGTCTATACGGATGCGCCCACCCGCGAGTGGGTCGAGAAGGGATGCCGCAGCGCCGGCATCGGCTGCATCGAATGCAAGCAGCCGGTGATCGAGGGCATCCTGCGCGAGCAGCAGCCCCTGCTCGAGCGGGCGCAAAAATACATGGACGATCCCGTGCTGCTGCGCGCCATCGTCGACCACGGCTGCGACCAGGCCAGGCGGGTGGCGCGCGAGACGATGCGCGACGTGCGTGCCGTCATGGGCCTGGGGTACCGGTGAGCACGGCGGCGGGCCTCCCCCACGCGCCGCTGGGCGCGCCGTCGCCGTGGGTGACGCGCTGGGCACATCTGGTGCGCCCTGGCGGCCGCGTGCTCGACCTGGCCTGTGGCAACGGCCGCCACGCCACCTGGTTCGCGCGCCGCGGCCATGTGGTGCTGGGCGTCGATCGCGATGCGGCGGCATTGGACGCGCTGGCGGCATTGCCCGAAGGCGTCGCCACGCGCCCGGCCGACCTGGAGCAGGGCGCGTGGCCGCTTGCGGACGAGCCGGGTTTCGACGCGATCGTGGTCACAAATTACCTGCACAGGCCTCTTTGGCCGCATTTGTTCGCTGCGCTGGCGCCCGGCGGCGTGCTTCTTTACGAAACCTTCGCGGCCGGCAACGAGACCGTGGGCAAGCCTTCGAACCCTGATTTCTTGCTGCAGCCGGGCGAGTTGCTGGATGCCGTGCGCGGCATCTTGCGGGTGGTTGCCTTCGAAGATGGTATGCTGGAAGTGCCTAAAACTGCCTTTGTGCAGCGTATTTGCGCGATTCGCGAAGAATCAGGCAAAACGGGCGGCCGAGCGCCGCCGCGGTATCCTTTGCCGGGCTGAAGTGCGGCCCCGGTTATGTGCGGGCCCGGTCGGCGAGACCTGGGCTTCACGCGTTGAACTGCCTTGGGTTTTCCCCGGTCGAAGGTGCGGTCGGAAGGCCTTGGGTATCCGGTACAATCGCGGTATTCGTTTCTCGAATTCTCAAACGTTATGACACAGATTAACGGCAGCATCGTCGCTATCGTGACGCCGATGCAGGAAGATGGCAGCCTGGATTTCCCCGCGCTGCGCGCCCTGGTCGACTGGCACGTGGCCGAGGGCACCGATGGCATTGTGATCGTCGGCACCACCGGCGAGTCTCCCACGGTGAACGTGGATGAGCATTGCGAGCTGATCCGCGTTGCCGTGGAGCAGGCCGACAAGCGCATCCCGATCATCGCCGGCACCGGCGGCAACTCGACCAAGGAAGCGATCGAGCTGACCGCGTTCGCCAAGCAGGTCGGCGCCGATGCGTCGCTGCAGGTGGTGCCCTACTACAACAAGCCCACCCAGGAGGGCATGTACCGCCATTTCCGCACGATCGCGGAAGCGGTGGAACTGCCGGTTGTGCTGTACAACGTGCCGGGCCGTACCGTGGCCGACATGCAGCACGACACCATCCTGCGCCTGGCGCAGGTGCCGGGCATCATCGGCGTGAAGGAAGCGACCGGCAACATCGACCGCGCCGCGCAGCTGATCAAGGATGCGCCGGAAGGCTTCGCCATCTACAGTGGCGACGATCCCACCGCGATTGCCCTGATGCTGCTGGGTGGTCATGGCAATATCTCGGTCACGGCCAACGTGGCGCCACGCAAGATGCACGAATTGTGCGTGGCTGCCCTGAAGGGCGACGCTATCACCGCGCGTCGCATCCATATGGAACTGGTTGCGCTGAACAAGGCGATGTTCGTCGAGGCCAACCCGATTCCCGTCAAGTGGGCGCTCCAGCAAATGGGCAAGATGCAGGGCGGTATCCGCCTCCCGCTCACCCCGCTGTCAACGGAATACCACGAAGCGGTGCGCAAGGCGCTGTCGGCGGCCGGCCTGCTCGGCTGATCGTCCGGTGTTTTGCCGTCATCCCATCAACTAGGATTGCGTGTCAATGAAACTCAAGCTTAACCGCCACGGTGCAACGCAAGTTGGCCGTGCCGCCCTGATCTTGCCCGTGCTAGTGGCAAGCGCGATGTCCGGTTGCAGCAGCATCAACGACGCGATGGCGCCCGACAAGATCGACTACAAGTCCGCTGCCAAGCGCACCTCCACGCTGGACGTGCCGCCGGACCTGACCAAGATCGAAGGCGATCGCCGCTACTCCGTGCCGGATCAGAACGGCACCTCCACGCTGTCGACCTACAACCAGGCGACCAAGACCGTGCAACAGCAGGCCGGTAGCGAGAACGTGCTGCCCTCCACGCAAGGCATCCGCATGGAGCGCGACGGCAACCAGCGCTGGCTGGTGATCAGCAACGGCATGCCGGCGGACAAGCTGTGGCAGTCGATGCGTGAATTCTGGCAGGAGAGCGGTTTCCTGCTGGTGCAGGACTCGCCCGAGACCGGCATCATGGAAACCGACTGGGCCGAGAACCGCGCCAAGATCCCGCAGGATTTCATCCGCAATACGATCGGCAAGGTCTTCGATGGCCTGTACTCGACGTCCGAGCGCGACAAGTTCCGCACGCGCGTGGAGCGCTCGCAGAACGGCAACCTTGAAGTCTTCATCAGCCATCGCGGCGCGCAGGAACAGCTGACCGGCATCGACAAGTCGAACACGATCTGGACGCCGCGCCCCTCCGATCCTGAGCTGGAAGCCGAATTCCTTTCGCGCTTCGCGCAGCGCCTGGGCGTGCAGAAGGAGCAGGCCGACCGCATGGCCAAGAACCCCGCCGCACCGGCAGCCGCTGCTGCGGGCACGACGGCGGCAGCCGCAAAGGGTGCTGCGCCTAGCGCCAATTCCAACCTGACCCAGGTCAATGGCAGCCAGGCATTGCAGCTGTCCGAGCCGTTCGACCGCGCCTGGCGCTCGGTCGGCCTGGCACTGGACCGCGTGAACTTCACGGTAGAAGACCGGGACCGCGCGCAGGGCGTGTACTACGTGCGCTATGTCGACCCGCGCGACACCGTGGACAATCGTGGCTTCTTCTCCAAGCTGTTCACCAAGACCGGCACCGAAGACAGCAAGAAGGCGAAGAAATATCGCGTGGCGCTGAAGGGCGACGGCACCGGCACGACCGTGACGGTGCAGAACGATGCGGGCCAGCCGGAAGGCACCGAAGTCGGCAAGCGCATCCTTTCCTTGCTCGACGAGCAACTGCGCTGACCGGCGTGCGGGTCACGCAAACCAGCCCGCGGCGCCCGGCCGCGGGGTGGCCTGCCGGGCTGCCAGGGGAGGCGGGCGCATGATGCGCTTTGCCTTCCTCGGTAGCGGCAGCGAGGGCAATTCCCTGTTGATCGAGTCGCAAGAGGGCATCACCACGACCAGGGTGTTGCTCGATTGCGGATTTGGCATTCGAGAAACCGCACGGCGGCTCGAGCGGCTTGGCGTCACGCCGGACCAGCTCGATGCCGTGCTGGTCACCCATGAGCACGGCGATCATGTCGGCTCGGCCTACGCCTTTGCTTCCCGTCACGATTTGCCGGTGCACACCAGCCACGGCACCTGGCTTGCCACCTCGCATATGCGCGGGGCGGACAAGGCCGACGTGCGCGTGTGCGGTGCCGACCATCCGCTGCTGATCGGCAGCCTCCACATACTCCCGTACACCGTGCCGCACGATGCGCGCGAGCCATTGCAGTTCGTGCTAAGTGACGGCGACGCCCGCCTGGGCGTGCTGACCGATGCCGGCATGGAGACGCCTTACGTCACCGCGCGGCTGGCCGGGGTGCATGCGCTGGTGCTGGAGTGCAACCATGATCGGGAGATGCTGCGCAATTCCGCCTATCCGTATTCGCTGAAGCGGCGCATCGGTGGCGACTTTGGCCACCTTGCCAATGAAGTTGCGGCCGGCATCCTGGAGCGGGTGGCGCATGCGGGGCTGCAGCGCGTGGTGGCCGCGCACCTGAGCCAGCAGAACAATACCCGGGAACTGGCTACCCAGGCACTGGCGACCGTGCTTGGCGCGTCGCCCGACGAAATCCTGGTGGCGGACCAGCACGAGGGGCTGGACTGGCAGCCGGTCAGGGCCTGAGGCGGGGCGGGCAATACGCCGACGAAACCTGCAAGTGCAAATGCTGCAGACGTAAAAAAAGCCGACCCGAAGGTCGGCTTTTTTATCGGTCGAGACCGATTACTGCTTAGCAGTTGCAGCCGATGCGTCAGCAGCCGGTGCCGAAGCTTCAGCGGCCGGAGCCGATGCGTCAGCAGCGGGAGCAGCAGCAGCCGGAGCCGATGCTTCAGCCGGAGCGGCAGCAGCCGGAGCCGAAGCTTCCGGTGCCGGAGCAGCGGCTTCTTCTTTCTTGCCGCAAGCGGCGAGAGCAACGGCGGCGAGCAGCGATGCGATCAGGAGAGACTTCTTCATTGTTCGTCCTTTAACTTTAATAACAGAAAAACAGGCGATGAATAATTACCGGTAATTATCGCTCTTGAACTGCAAAATAGAGGCTCTCCCGGGTGCCGACAAATGCAGTGGTACACAGTACTAGCCAGCCGATGATTATATCCGCGTTTTCCCGGCTTGTGTAGCGCTGTCTTTTCCTGTTTTTGGTTGTTACGGATTATTACAGCGACACGGGTCCGAATTGCAGCCAGCCTTCCAGCGCCCAGTGATGGAAAGTCTCCATCAGATCCGGCAGATCCGCGCAGGCAGCCACTTCCGCGGCGCTCAGGCAGCGCTGGTCCGCCAGCAGGCGCAGCCAGCGCGCCAGCGCCGAGGGCGGTTCGTAGGCTTCGCCATTGATAAAGAAATGGGTGCGGTCATACAACGCAATGGATCCCGGCGCAAGTACTACGCCGTGAGACAAGGCGAGTTTGTTGTATTTCTTCAGCGTGATTTCGGGTATTTCCGCAAACTCCACGCTAGGCTTGGGCTCCGATAGATGCGCGCCCAGAAACTCCGAAACCATGCTACCCGACCAACGGAGGGCGCTCAGTTTTTCGGTCACCGCCCGCACCATCCGGGCCGGCAACTGGGCCGGATGTGCCGTTGCCGGCTCGCCGGGGTCAGCGTAGCGTCCGCTCAGGTCCTCGTTGTCCTCGACCGTTTCCGACAACCAGGCCAGGAAGTGCCCCGCCAGCTCGCGGTAGGCCGGTGCGCGAAAACCGATCGAGTATGTCATGCACTCGCCCTCGGCCACGCCGTCGTGGGCGTACTGAGGTGGCAGGTACAGCATATCGCCTGGCTCCAGCACCCATTCCTCTTCGGCCGTGAAGTCCGCCAGGATCTTGAGCGGCAGGTCCGGGACCAGGTCGAGCTTGGTCTGGGACGAGATGCGCCAGCGCCGCCGGCCCGATACTTGCAAGAGAAAAACGTCGTAGGAATCGAAGTGCGGGCCCACGCCGCCGCCGTCGGTGGCGTAGCTGACCATCAGGTCGTCCAGGCGCGCATCCGGGGCGAAACGGAATTGCCCCAGCAAGTCCGCGGCTGCACTATCGTGGAGGTTAACGCCCTGCACCAGCAGCGACCATTGACGGGCTTTCAGGGAGGGCAGGTTGTCAGCGGCGAAGGGGCCTTGCTCGAGCTTCCAGCGGTTGCGAAAGTGCGACACCAGGCGCGACTCGACATCGTCGCGGTCGGCCAGTTGGAAAAGCGACTCGCGCGATACCGGCGGCACGATTCCCGGTAGGGCTTGTCGAATCAGCAGGGGTTTGCGGTGCCAGATATCGCGCATGAAAGCAGCTGGCGTCATGCCACCCAGGAGGGTGAGCGGCGCGTCAGGATCGACGGGGCCGGGGGGCAAGGCCTGCGCGTATAATGCGGAATCGTTCATGGAGTCAAGAATTGAAAATCGCTAAGAACACGGTGGTATCCGTGGTGTACAAGCTGTCGGATGCGCAGGGCAATCTGATCGAGGAGTCGGATGAGCCGATGGTCTACTTGCACGGCGGATATGATGGCACGTTCCCCAAGATCGAGGAAGCGCTGGAAGGCCATGAAGCCGGCTTCGAAACCCAGCTGCAGCTCGAGCCCGAGGAAGCCTTCGGCGATTACGACGCCGATATGGTCAAGGTAGAGCCGCGCGACCGTTTCCCCGAGCCGCTGGAAGTCGGCATGCAGTTCGAAGGCGTGCCCGAAGACGGCGACGACGAAGACTCGATCATCTACACCGTGACCGACGTGGCCCAAGACAAGGTCGTGCTGGATGGCAACCATCCGCTGGCCGGCATGGCACTGCGTTTCTGGCTGCAGGTAGCGGAAGTCCGCGAAGCCACGGCCGACGAAGTGCAGCACGGCCACGCGCACGGTGCCTCGGGCATCGAAGTCGTGGACGAGGATGAGGACGACGAAGGCGACAGCAGCCGCACGCTGCACTGAGTGCGCGGCGCGCGCGAGCCCTCGCGGAAGGTCCCACGAATAAAGCCGGCATCGCCGGCTTTTTCTTTGTGCTCGCGGGCTTGGACTGACGCCATTTATTCCGCCTCGGGGCCATCCTTGAGCGTGACTTCAAACAGCGAAGGCGACCCCGGCGTGATCGCCAGTTCGGTGTACTGGCCGGGCGCGCCGCTTGGCAACACCACGCGGGAGACATTGCGCAGCGTCTTGCCGCTGGCATCTTTCATCGGCCTGTCGATGCCGAAGCCGCCCAGGCCGGTATGCACCAGCAGGACCTGGCCCCGGTAGCGCCCGGCCAGCTCGCGCAGCTGGCGCTTGAACTCCAGGAAGCCATCGCGCGTGCGCCGGCGCAGGAATCCGTCGAACAGGGAGGGATTGCCGCGCTGCTCCCAGCCGTTGCCGAACTGCGGGTCGGCATGCGTGAGCAGCACGATGCCGGGCAGGTTCTGCTGCTGTGCCAGCGAAAACGCGCGCGCCAGCCATTGGCGGTTGGCCTCGCGGCGATCCTCGAACTCGCCGTTGCGCCCGCCTTCCGAGCGATAGTGATTGTTGTCGCCCGGCAGGTTCAACCCCACCAGCATGACGCTGCCAGCGTGCCAGCGCACGTTTTCCCGATAGCTGCGAAAGGTAGCCTGCTCGGACTGCCGCATCAGCGGCAGCACCCGCTGGCCCAGCGTGGTATCGGCCGGATAGAACAGCTCGCGCAGGCGGTTCAGCCGCTCCACCGCATCGAAGCGCCCGTTGGCGGCGCGAGCGCATTCCGCCCAGTCGGTCTCGCCTGGCAGGTAGACGAGCGGCAGGGGCGACTGGTCGAGCAGCCGCTGGCGAGCGGAAAGCAAGGTGTCGCCGCAGGATTCGGTATCGCCCTTGATGCCGCCCAGATGGACGACAAATTCCAGCCGCCGCGCGGCCAGGAATTCGAGCAGGCGGGCGGTGCCCGCTTCGGCGGCCGGCCACTGCGGCTGGTCGGCGATCAGGGCCACGCGGATCGTTTCCGCGGCCGGAACCTGAGCCGGAACCCGGGCGCGGTTCACCAGCGCCTGGCCCGGCAGCGCAGGCAGCGCCAGCAACACGCCGAGCATGGCCAGTCCGGCCAGGCGCTGCCAGCGCTGGCGCACGATCCCGATGGGCGTCATGCTGTGGCTACAGCATCCTTGGCGAGCGCGCGCAGCCGATAGAGCGCATCGAGCGCGTCGCGCGGCGTCAGGCTGTCCGGGTCGAGCTCGGCCACCGCGTCGAGCAGCGCGGCCTGCTGCGCAGAGATCGCGTTGACCGTCTGGCCATCGCCAATGCGCTCGCCATTGCCTTCGGCTTGTTCCAGGTAGTCGTCGTCATCGTCCGGGGGCGAGGGCGGCGCGGCGAACAGGTCCAGCTGCGGCGTGGGCGTGGCGTCCGCCGACTGTTGCTCCAGCCAGGCCAGGTGCTTGCGCGCAGCCCGGATCACGGGCTGCGGCACGCCTGCCAGCTGCGCCACCTGCAGGCCGTAGCTCTGGCTGGCGGGCCCGTCCTGCACGGCGTGCAGGAAGACGATGCCGTCGCCATGCTCGACCGCGGACAGGTGGACATTGGCCGCCTGCGTGAACTCCTGCGGCAGCTGCGTCAGCTCGAAGTAATGGGTGGCAAACAGCGTATGGCTGCGGTTGTGCGCCAGCAGGTGGCGCGCAATCGCCCATGCCAGCGCGAGGCCGTCGAAGGTCGACGTGCCGCGGCCGATCTCGTCCATCAGCACCAGGCTGGCCGGCGTGGCGTTGTGCAGGATGCTGGCGGCCTCGGTCATTTCCACCATGAAGGTGGAGCGCCCGCCCGCCAGGTCGTCGGCGGCGCCGATGCGGGTGAAGATGCGGTCGATCGGGCCGATCACCGCGCGCCGCGCCGGCACATAGGCGCCCACGCAAGCCAGCAGCACGATCAGCGCGGTCTGGCGCATGAAGGTCGATTTACCGCCCATGTTCGGGCCGGTGATCAGCAGCAGCTTGCGCGCTTCCGTCAGCTGGCAATCGTTGGCGATGAACGGCACGGATTCCGCTGCGAGCTGGCCCTCCACGACCGGGTGGCGGCCCTGGGTGAGGTCGATCACGTTCTCGGCGACGCGCTCGGGCTGGGTCCAGTCCAGCGTCTGCGCGCGCTCGGCCAGCGCCGCGAGGACGTCCAGGCGCGCCAGCGCGCCGGCGACCCGCTGCAACTCGCCGATATGCGGCAGCAACTGCTGCAGCAACGCGTCATACAGCTGCTTCTCGCGCACCAGCGCGCGGTCCTGCGCGGACAGGGCCTTGTCCTCGAAGACCTTGAGCTCGGGCGTGATGTAGCGCTCGGCGTTCTTCAGCGTCTGGCGGCGGCGGTAGTCGTCGGGGACCTTGTCGGCCTGGCCGTTGGTCACCTCGATATAGAAGCCATGCACGCGGTTGTATTCCACGCGCAGGTTGGCGATGCCGGTGCGGGTGCGCTCGCGGGCTTCCAGTTCCACCAGGAACTGGCCGCAGTTCTCGGAGATATCGCGCAGCTCGTCGAGCGTGGCATCGTAGCCGCGGGCGATCACGCCGCCATCGCGGATCACGGTGGCCGGCTCCGGCGCCACCGCGCTGGCCAGCAGGGCATGGCATTCCCACGGCACCGCCAGTTCCGTCAGCGTCTGGTTGAGCAACGGCGCGGCATCGTCAGCGCGCAGGCAGGCCTGCACGTCGGGCAGGGCGGTCAGCGTGTCGCGCAGCGAGGACAGGTCGCGCGGGCGCGCATTCATCAGGGCGAGGCGCGCGGTAATGCGCTCCACGTCGGACAGCCGGCGCAGCGCCGCGCGCAGCGCATCGGTGCCTTGGCCGATCAGCGCGCCGATGGCTTGCTGGCGCGCCTGCGGGATGGTGCTGTCGCGCAGCGGATGGTGCAGCCAGTGGCGCAGCAGGCGGCTGCCCATGGCGGTGGCGCAGGTGTCCAGCAGCGAGAACAGCGTCGGCGACTCGCCGCCGCGCAGGGTCTCGGTCAGTTCCAGATTGCGCCGCGTGGCGGTGTCCAGGCCAACGAATTCGGTTTCGCGCTCGACCGTCACGCCCTTCACGTGGCGCAGCGACTGTCCCTGGGTTGCGGCCGCGTAGTTCAGCAGCGCGCCGGCGGCGCCCAGCGCCGCGCCCAGCCCGGCACAGCCGAACGGATCGAGGCTGGCCACGCCGAGTTGCTCGCGCAGGCGGCGGGTGCCGGCTTCCTGGTCGAAATGCCATTCCGGCAGCCGGGTGCGCGCGCACTCCAGCGCAGGCAGCTCGATGCCATCGGCATACAGCAGCTCCGCCGGGCGGATCCGCTCCAGTTCGCGGCCGAACTGCGCGACATCGCACTCCATCAGGCGCAACTCGCCGCTGGCCAGGTTGAGCCAGGCCAGCCCGGTCTTGCTCACGCCGCGGCGCGTGGTTTGCTGGTGCACCGCCATCAGGTAGGTATCGACCTTGTCCGGCAGCAGCGCCGCGTCGGTCAACGTGCCCGGCGTAACGATGCGCACCACTTTGCGCTCCACCGGCCCCTTGCTGGTGGCCGGGTCGCCGATCTGCTCGCAGATCGCCACCGATTCGCCCAGCTTGACCAGCCGCGCGAGGTATTGGTCCACCGAATGGAAGGGGATCCCGGCCATGCGGATCGGCACGCCGTTGGAGCTGCCGCGCGATGTCAGGGTGATGTCGAGCAGGCGCGAGGCCTTTTCGGCATCGTCGTGGAAGAGCTCGTAGAAGTCGCCCATCCGGTAGAACAGCAAGGTGTCCGGATGGTCGGCTTTCAGGCCGAGGTACTGCGCCATCATGGGCGTGTGCTTTTCCGCGTTGCCGGCCTTGGGCTCGGTCTTGGCGGACTGTCGGGGTTCTACGGACATGCAATCCTCTCGGGCGGTTTTGGCGAAACCACCTGTTTTCGGGTACTCCGGCGGCCCGCGGGCCTGGCGCGGCGTGCGCGGCAGGCGCCGTGGATGGGCGGGCGCGGATAAAACCGGCATTTTACTGCGAGCCGGGCGCCGAAGGGGGCGAGAAGGGGACAGAAGGGTGCAGGAAGGGGGAAGGGGCGGGAAGGGGCGGGGTCCGCGCGAGCCGGCAGCCCGCGCGGGCCGGGCAGGCCGCGCTAGCCTGCCGGTTGGCCGTAGCGCTTGCGCAGTTCGAGGTTGATGGCCAGCACATTGACCATCGGCTCGCCGGCCAGGCCGCCAAGGGGGGCCTTGGCCCGCTGCTGCAACAGGTCTGCGATTTCCTGGCGCACCGGGCCGGCGTCGCGCTTGGTATCGCGCGCCCATGCGCCCGCGACGCGCTCGAGCTGGAATAGTGCGTTAGCCAGGGTGATGTCGGGGTCCAGGCCGGAGCCGGAGGTGGTGACCATGTCGGCGGGCACCGGCGCGATGTCGGCTTGCGGATGGTCCTGCCGCCACATGTCGAAGAAGACCGACTGGATGTCGCTGCCTTCCCGCACGGCCTCGACCGTGCTGACGGTCTTGCCGTCCGCGCCGGGATGGGAAACGTCACTTGGGAACCTGCCGGGTTGCGCGATGGAGAAGGCTTCGAAGAAGGGTACGGCCAGGTCGGCTGCCTTGGGTTGTGGCGTGCCTGGATTGTCCTTGACCCACGCCGCCACCCGTTGCGGGTTGTGCTTTGCCCAAGTGTCGACATAGGCGCCATGCGCCGGGCTGGCGCTGACCCAGGCTTGCGCCAGGCTGCCGTGCGCCTGCGCCCACTGCGCCACCAGGTGCGGCTGCCCCTGGAAGCGGTCGGCCTGGAACCACCGTTCCACATCCGGCCCCACCGCTTGACCCTGCTGCGGCCCGCTGCCATAGCGCGCCACCGGCCCGAGCGAGCGCGCCACGCGGTCGCGCAGCGCGTAGTTGCTGGGCGCCAGCGACGACGAGCCCGAGGCGGAGGCGTCGTACGAGACCGCCGATGGGCGCGGCTGGAAGTATTCGTCCTTGCTGAACGGCTGCGCGATCAGCAAGGAGCCGACCAGCTTGCCATCGGGGCCGGCGACCATGCTGCCGTTGGCCTGGAAGGGAAACGCGCTCTGGCCGATGACCCACAGCACGGCCGGATAGAGGCCGCACACCACCACCACCACGCTGACCAGCAACCCTATGCTCTTGATGACATGGCGAAACATGGCTTTCTCCTTTCATGTCCTTTCGTGTCCTTTCGTGGCACGAGCCTCAGCCCGCCAGCTGCAGCGCCACCAGCAGCAGGTCGATCAACTTGATGCCGATGAACGGCACCACCACGCCGCCCAGCCCCCACACCAGGAGGTTGCGGCGCAGCAGGGCATCGGCGCCCAGCGGCCGGTAGGTGACGCCCTTGAGCGCGATCGGGATCAGCATCGGGATGATGAGCGCATTGAAGATCACCGCCGAGAGGATGGCCGAGGTGGGCGAGTGCAGTTGCATCACGTCCATCCCCTTGAGCCACGGCAGCGTGCCCGCGAACAGCGCCGGCACGATGGCGAAGTACTTCGCCACGTCGTTGGCGATGGAGAACGTGGTCAGCGCGCCGCGGGTCATCAGCAACTGCTTGCCGATCTCGACCACTTCGATCAGCTTGGTCGGGTCGCTGTCGAGGTCGACCATATTGCCGGCCTCCTTGGCGGCCTGGGTGCCGGAATTCATGGCCAGGCCGACATCGGCCTGGGCCAGGGCCGGGGCGTCGTTGGTGCCGTCGCCCATCATGGCCACCAACTTGCCCTCGGCCTGTTCGCGCCGCAGGTAGGTGAGCTTGGCCTCCGGCGTCGCTTGCGCGATGAATTCATCCACGCCTGCGAGGTCCGCAATCGTGGCGGCGGTGAGGGCGTTGTCGCCGGTCACCATCACGGTATGCAGCCCCATCTTGCGCAGGTGCAGGATGCGCTCGCGGATGCCTTCCTTGAGCACGTCCTCCAGCACCACCACGCCGAGGATGGCATTGCCGGAGGCCACCACCAGCGGCGTGGCGCCCTTGCCGCCGATCATCCTGAGCATGGCGTCCAGTCCGGGCGGCACCGTGCCGCCGAGCTTGCCGACGTGGGCCAGGACCGCATCCGGCGCCCCCTTGCGCAGCACGCTCCCATCCGGCAGGTCGATGCCGCTCATGCGGCTCTGCGCCGAGAAGGGCACGATGATGGTGCCATGGGGCGGTGCATTGGCGCTGCGGCCAAGGGCTGCCGTCACGATGCTCTTGCCCTCGGGAGTCTGGTCGCCGGCGGATGCTAGCGCCGCCAGCCGCTGCAGCTCGGCCTCGGAGCAGGTGGCCACGGGCAGGAACTGGGTGGCGCGGCGATTGCCCACGGTGATGGTGCCGGTCTTGTCGAGCACCACGGTGTCGATATCGCCCGCCACCTCGACCGCCTTGCCGCTCTTGGCAATGATATTGGCGCGCATCGCCCGGTCCATGCCGGCGATGCCGATGGCCGCGAGCAGGGCGCCGATGGTGGTGGGGATCAGGCATACCAGCAGGGCCACCAGGGTCGGGATATCGGTGCCCAGGCTCTTGAGCGGCGTGGCCAGCCCGAGGTACGACGTCATGTACTGCTCGGCGTTCAGGGCCATCGGCCACAGTGGCACCACCACGATCAGGAAGATCAGGGTGAAGGCGGACAGGACCAGCGTCAGCGCGATCTCGTTCGGTGTGCGTTGCCGTACCGCGCCTTCCACCAGGCGGATCATGTGGTCGATGAAGGTGTCGCCCGCGCGCGCGGTGATGCGGATGGTGATCTCGTCGGAGATCACCATGGTGCCGCCGGTCACGCCGGTGCGGTCGCCGCCGAACTCGCGGATCACCGGCGCGGACTCGCCGGTGATGGCGGATTCGTCCACCGCCGCCGCGCCCTCGACCACTTCGCCGTCGCTGGGAATGATCTGCCAGGCCTTGACGATCACCAGGTCGCCCGGCACCAGCTTGGTCGATCTCACTGTCTCCACGCGATCGCCCTGCAGCCGGTAGGCCACCGTGTCGTGGCGCGTACGGCGCATGGATTCTGCCTGTGCCTTGCCGCGCTCCTCGGCGATGGCCGTGGCGAAATTGGCAAACAGCACGGTCGCCCACAGCCAGCCATCGAGCGCGACGAAGTAGGTCAGCGGAACCTGGCTCACGGCGTGGCCAAGCGCCACTTGCACGGTGTAGAACAGGGTCAGCAGCGCACCGAGCTCCACCACGAACATCACCGGGTTTTTCCATTGCACGTCCGGCCGCAGCGCCAGCACCGCCTCCCACATGGCGGTGCGCACCAGCGGCCAGGGGAAGAGTTCGTGCGGCATCAGGCTGCGCGACGGCTTCAGCCCGGTGGGCAGGCCGGCAACCGCATCGTGAGGTGTCTTGATGCTAGCCATGACAGGGTTCCTTCGATAGAGGCATCACTGCAAAACTGCAACCGGGGGCGCTCCCTGGCTAACCCCCGAACGGGATCGGCCCGAGATACTCGGCCAGCGGCCCAAGCGCTGCTACCGGCAGGAACAGCAGCGCACCCACGATGGCAATGGTGCCCAGCAGCAGCAGGCCGAAGGTCAGGGTGTTGTCGCGCATGGTGCCCAAGGTCGTCGGCGCCACCTTCTTGCGCCCGAGGAAGACCGCCATGGCGATCGGCGCGATGATCGGCAGGTAACGGCTGAACAGCATCACCAGGCCGGTCGACACGTCCAGCGGCACGGCCGACGGTGGCGGGGCCGGGTTGGCGTTGGGGCCATAGCTGACTGCCAGTCCATCGAAGGCGGATCCATTGTTGGCCGAGGCCGAGGAGAACTGGTAGGTGATCTCGGTGAAGGCGTGCGGGCCGGCATTGGGCGCGGCCTTGGGGCCCCAGTCGGTCGCGGAGACGATGCCGGTGGGGCCCAGGATCAGGATCGGATGGATCAGCAGCGCGATCATGGCCAGCTTCATTTCGCGCGCGCCGACCTTGCGTCCCAGGTACTCCGGTGTGCGGCCCACCATCTGTCCCGCCAGGAACACGCCCACGATCAGGAACAGCAACAGGTTGATCATGCCGACGCCCTTGCCGCCGAACACGCAATTGATCCACATGCCGATCAGCGGCGCGAGCCCCGCCATCGGATGCAGGCTGTCGTGCTCGGCATTGACGGCGCCGCAGGTCACATCCGTCGTGATGGCGGCAAAGGTCGCGCCGGCGGAAGTGCCAAAGCGTAGTTCCTTGCCTTCCAGGTTGCCCAGGTGCTGGTCCACCGGCAGTGCGGGCAGCGCCGGTATCGTCAGCATGGCGGGCGAGCCCGCTGCCTTGCCGGGCATCGGGTAGCTGCGCGCCACCGGATGCGCCGTCAGCGCGGGATTGGGCTGCAAGGCGTCCCAGTAGATCGTCCAGCCGATCAGGCTGACCATCATGGTCAGCATCACGCCGTAGATCACCACGGCGTGGCGCAGCCGCCCGAGCATGCGGCCGTACATCAGCACGAGCGCGAACGGGAACACCATCATGGCAACGGTGGTCAGCACATTGCTGGCCGCCGTCGGGTTTTCAAAAGGATGCGCCGCGTTCATGCCATAGAAGCCACCGCCATTGGTGCCGAGCATCTTGATCGGCACCACCGCCGCGACCGGGCCGACGATGATGGTCTGCGTCTTGGGCTCGCCATTGTCGGCCGTGCCCATCGCGGCTGGCTCCAGCGTGCTCACCTGGTAGGCGCTCTGGTAGGTCATGGGCGTGCCTTGCTGGATGAAGATCACGCCGCACACCAGCGCCGCCGGCAAGAACATGTAGATCACCACCCGCCACATGTCCACGAAGAAGTTGCCCAGGGCCGGCTCGCCGCGCAGCGCGCGGATGATGGCTGCCAGCGCGCACAAGCCAACCGCCGCCGACAGGAACATGTTCGGCAGGATGAAGAAGATCTGGCTGAAGTTGGAGAGGTGCTGGTCGCCCGAGTAGTGCTGCAGGTTGGTATTGGTGATGAACGAGATGACCGTGTTGAAGATGGTCGATGGCGCCAGCATGCCGCGGCCCATCGGGTTGAGCGGCGTGACGGGCTGCAGCGATAGCACCAGGTAGCCATAGACGAACAGCAAGCCGTTGAACACCAGCAAGGCCAGCGTGTATTGCTTCCAGTCCTGGGGCCCGCTATCGAGGCGCGCTTCGAACCAGCGCAGGCCCGGCAGCGGCCGGTACTTGCCATCCATGATCCACGCCATGTAGCGGCTGAGCGGGATCGACACGGCAATGGCGAGGGCCAGGATGAGCAGGGGGAGGGTCCACATAGGTCGCTCCGGGAAGTGACGGCGAATTTCGCCGCGCTAGAACCATTCCGGCCGGATCAGGGCCAGCACCAGGTACACAAAGACGAACAGGGACAAGCCCGCGGCAAGCCAGGTCATGGTGGGTATCTCCAATGCAATCGAGCCGCCCCGGCGGCCTTCAGATGCGTTCGCAGCCGAGCAGGAACAATCCGCACAGGCCGATGCCGGCAAGGCCCAGCGCGAACAGCAGGGGAAGCCATAAGAAGAGGTTCATGAGCGTGTGCTCCACGTCGCCTGAAGCGCTGTGCCGGCCCGTCGGAGGCTGATACGGGAGGGCGCGCGATATCTGCATTAGCTATAGCCGTGCCGGCGGCATCATGCGGTAAAGATGGGCGGGCCCGATGTCAAATTTCCGTAAACAAAAAAAGGCGGCGTGCCGCGGCGCGTTCGCGGATGAAGGATGTTTACGAAAAAAATATGCGGCAATCTGTGTCTTTACAGAATCTTTGCGGGATCCGAACTTATATGGAATCGAGATGACTGGCCGATACACGCCGGTCGCGAAACGATCAAGGATCGAGACAAGGGAAGGGGGTCGACATGCTGAGAGTTCTGGTACCCGTCAACGGCTCCGCGCACGCGCTGGATGCGGTGCGTCATGCCGCCTTCATGTTCCGGGACCGCTGTGTGTCCGAGGTGGTCCTGCTCAATGTCCAGCCGCCGCTGGAATTCGGCCGCGCCTCGGCCTTCCACTCGCTGGCCGCGTTGCGCAAGCTGGAGGAGGCGAGCGGGGAGGCCGCGCTGCGCGATGCACGCAGCATCCTGGACGACGCCGGGGCCAGGTATGTTGCGCAGATCAAGGTGGGCGACGTGGCGCACACCATTGCGCAGGCCGCGGCCGCGAACGACTGCGATGCCATCGTGATGGGCACGGCCGGGCGCACGGCCGTGGGCGCGTTGCTGGCGGGACGGCTGACCAACAAGCTGATACGCATGTCGAGCGTGCCGGTGACGCTGGTCAAGTAGCTCGCACTCTCACGGCACTCTCACGCCACGTTCATCGGCAGCAGCACCATCTGCTTTCCTTGCAGGTGCAGCCGTGCCTGAAGCTCGGCGGGGGTCTGGTTGTGCAGCCTGGCGGTGAGGAAATTGACGTGCTGGAAGATCAGCTTGCTGGCAAAGCAGACGCTGTTCGGGTACTCCGCCGTTACGGCATCGACCAGCGTCATGAACTCGAGCACCGGGTTTGTGCCGAATGCCGCGCGCGAATCGGCCGCCAGGCCGTGGCGCTGGCAATTGGCGACGTAGTAGCGCAGTGACTCTCCAATCGCCTGCTGAAGGTGGTGCAGGGTTTCCTGGCCCTCGTAGCTCTGCGCATCGACCTCTCCCACGGCCAGGAAGATCATGTTCTTGAAGTGTCCCGGAAACAGGCGCTCGACCCAGAGCAGTGCATGCATGCTGACGCCGCGGTGCTTGCCCACCAGTACGATCGCGGTGGGCAATGTGCGGTCGAGCGGCCGCACGCGGCTCGCATCGACCAGCGGCGGGCTGCCTGCGAACAGGGCATCCGCGCGGGCGAGCTCGGTGCGGGTGGCCGTGTAGTGCCGCTTGACCAGCACGCACAATGCGATCACCAGGCCCGTTACCAGCACGGTCAGCCAGCCGCCGGCGGTGAATTTTTCCACCAGCGTGATCACCAGGACCGTAGCGGTGACCGTCAAGCCCAAGAGGGACAGGGCGAAGCGCACGATCCAGCGCGGCTCGCCGCGATGGCGCCACCAATAGATGCACAGGCCAAGCAGCGACAGGCTGAAGGTCAGGAACACATTGATGCTGTACAGCACCACCAGGACCGCAACCTGGCCGTGCGTCCACAGCAGGATCAGCAAGCTGGCCACGCCCATGACGATGACGCCGTTCTGCCGCACCAGCCGGGCGGAGAGATCGCGGAAATGCCGCGGCACCCAGTAGTCCGCCGCCATGTTCGACAGCACCGCCGGGCCGTCCAGGAAGCCGGTCTGCGCCCCTACGAGCAGCAGCCCGGCCTCCGAGGCCAGGATCGCCGCGAGCAGCGCTTGGTGGGACCATGCCGAGCCGAAGCCGAGATGGTCGATGATGCGGTCGAAGACCACGGCGTTCAGCGTCTTGCCCTCCACCGGGGATGCGTTCCAAAGCATATACAGCAGGATGATCCCGCCCGCCGTGAAGGCCAGTGAAGTCGCCATGTAGAACATCGTCCACTTGCCGTTCGGCACCCGCGGCTCGGCCAGCATGTTCACGTTGTTCGAAACCGCCTCCAGCCCGGTGTAGGTACCGCCACCCAGCGAGAACGCGCGCATCAGCAGCGCAGCCACCACGATCGGCCCCATCGCCTGCGACATCCCGGACGCCTCGCCAATGGCGTTGGGCACGACCGCGCCAAGGTGATCGCCGTGCGCGGCAACGCCATACACGATCAGCCCGAGATGCAAGACCACGAAGGCCAGGAAGATCGGCATAAGCACCAGGATCGATTCCTTCATGCCGCGGAAATTGAGCCCCGTCATCATGACCACGATCGCCAGCTCGGTTGCCAGCTTGAGGGGTTGCGCCTCGACCGGCAGCAGGCTGAAGAACGCGTCGACGCCGCTGGCCAGCGAGGTCGCGACGGTGAGTACGTAGTCGACCAGCAACGCCGCGCCCGACACCAGTCCGGGGCGCGGCCCCAGCAAGGCCGTGGCCACGCGGTAGCCGCCGCCGCCGGTGGGGAACAGCTCGATGACCTGGTTGTAGCCGACCGCGATGATGAATACCGTGCTGGCGGTGGCAAGGGCAAGGAAGAGTGCCAGCGGCGTGTGGGTGCCAAGGGCCAGGAATGCCTCCTCGGGCCCGTAGCACGAGGAGGAAAGCCCGTCGGCGCCCAGCCCAACCCAGGCCAGAACGGGCACCACGGCGATCGCGTGGCGGGTTTCCGGCGCGAGCGGGTCGAGCGGCTTGCCGGCCAGGTGCCTCCACCACTTCGACAATGCCGCCATGTTCGCCACCTGGAATGCGATTTGGACGCGACTGGGACGCGATTGGGACGCGATTGGGACGCGATTGCGGCTGGCGGCGTCGCTGCCCGCGTGCCAGCACAGGGAGCTCGGCACTCCCATGGAAGTAATGTAGGCGGCGAGCGGGCCGATTCGCAAGCACGGGTTCAGCGCCGTGCTACGACGCCGGCTCGCCCCGCAGCGCGTCGATCACCTGTGCCAGCCGCGCGATCAGCCCGTCGATGGCGCCGGCCGGCACGCCGGCGTAGCCGAACACGAAGCCGTTGTACTGCGCCAGCGGCGTGCCGGGCAAGCGGTAGGTGCTCAGCGGCCGCACGATCAGTCCTTGCGCGCGGGCCGCGCGGGTGACCACGGTATCGGCAAGAGGCAGTTCCAGGCGCGCGGACAGGTGCATGCCGCCAGCGCTGGCCGATACCGTCAAGCTGCCGCGCAGGTGGCGCGCCAGTGCGGCCTCCAGGGCGTCGCGGCGCAGTCCGTAGCGCTGGCGCATGCGGCGCAGGTGGCGGGCGAACTGGCCGCTGTCGATGAAGTCAGCCAGTGCGATCTGCTCGGCCACGTGGCCCCGCCGGGTGATTTCGCCAAGCGTGCCGGCGATGGTCGCGGCCAGGTAGCGCGGCACCACCATGAAGCCCAGGCGCAGCGCCGGGAACATGGTCTTGCTGAACGTGCCCAGGTAGATCACCGGCGCATCCTCGCTGAGCCCCTGCACGGCCGAGAGCGGCACGCCGCCGCGGCGGAACTCGCTGTCGTAGTCGTCCTCGACGACCCAGGCGCCGGCGGCGCGGGCATCTTCGATGAGCTTGAGGCGCCGTTCCAGGCTGAGGATGGAGCCCAGCGGATACTGATGGGATGGCGTGATGTAGATCAGCCGGGGCGGGGCGTCGCGCCACTGCTCGGGGCGGGGCGCCAGTCCGTCCGCATCCACCGCCACGGGCTCGAGCACAAGCCCGGCCGACTGGAAGGCGGCCCGCGCGCCGCCGTAGCCGGGATTCTCGATCCAGGCCGTGTCGCCGGCATCGGCCAGGATGCGCGCGCACAGGTCCAGGCTGGTCTGCGTGCCGTCGGTGATGAAGACCTGGTCCATGTCGCAGCGCACCCCGCGCGAGACCTTCAGGTACTCGGCGATGGCGTGGCGCAGCGCGGGCTGCCCTTCGACCTTGCCGTAGCCAAGATGGCGGGGACCGAGCTGGCGCCAGGCGCGTTCGATGCAGCGCCGCCACGCGGCCAGCGGAAAGCCATCGAGGTCGGGCACGCCCGGCACGAAAGGCAGCAGGTCGTGCATGCCGTCGGCATCGCGCCGCAGTCCGCGCACGCGCTGCGACAACGCGGCGACGCGCTTGACCGCCCCCGCGCTGTGGCCGGCTTGCACCAGGCCCACGCGCGCCACCGTGGTGCCGTGCCGCGTCGGCACCACGAAGCCTTCCGCCGCCAGGCTCTCGTAGGCGTAGATCACCGAGTTGCGTGCCATGCCGAGCTCCGCCGCCAGCGTGCGCGTGGCGATCAGCTGGCTGCCCTGGGCGATCCTGCCGTCGAGGATGGCGCCGCGCAGGCATTCGTACAGGAGCCGCTGCTGGGTGAGCTTGCGGCCATCGAGCTGGCGCGTGAAGGTCGAGACCAGCAGGCCGTAGTCCATATCGTGGTTTCCGTGGTTTCCGTGGTTTCCGTGGTTCTAAAAACTGTGCGTAGGTTGGGTCTAGCCATGGTGCCACGAAAACCCTATCTTGGCTGCATCGCCGCAACGCGATGCATTGCCATGCGGCAAGCCCACCCCCCAACCCCATGACAAGGAGCCACCATGAGCCAGAAACCCATGCCGCCGAGCGAACGTACCCGCGTGCGGCGCGTTGCCGAGCGCGGCCATTACGATCGCGCGACCCTGCATGCGATCCTCGACGATGCTTACCTGTGCCACCTGGCCTTCACCGACGATCACGGCACCCACTGCATTCCCACCGCATGCTGGCGCGAGGGCGAGCACCTCTACATCCATGGCTCCAATGGCAGCCGCATGCTGAAGCTGGCCGCGACAGGCAGCCAGGTCTGCGTAACCGTGACGCACCTCGACGGCCTGGTGATGGCGCGATCCGCGTTTCATCATTCGATGAACTACCGCTCGGCGGTGATCTACGGCAGTTTTGAAGTGGTGGGCGGCGCGGCGAAGGCGGCGGCGATGGATGCCTTCCTGGAGCGCATTGCGGTGGGGCGTTCGGGCGAGGCGAGGCCAGGGGATGCCAATGAGCTGGCGGCGACCACGGTGTTGCGCATCGGGCTGGAGGAGGCGGCCACCAAGATCCGCAGCGGCGGGCCCAAGGATGACGAGGCCGATATGGCGTTGCCCGTATGGGCGGGCGTGCTGCCGCTGAGCCTGCAGGGGCAACGGCCGGTGCCGGATGGCTTGCAGCGCAGCGTGCCGGACTATGTGCGGCGCTGGGGGCAGGGCGCCTGCGCCGAGGCGGAGGTGCCGGACAGGACAGTCGCGGTGGATGCTTGAGCCGGCAGCACCCCATGGCCATCCCTGTGCTTTCACGTCGAGAGGCCATCGCGCTGCTGGCCGTGGTGGGGCTGCTGTACGGCGGGGTGTTCGGTATCGCGCTGGCTTACCTGGCGCTGACCACGGTGAACCGCGCACTGCCGGCCATGGCGACGTCGCTCGGCCTGCTGGGGGTGCCGGTGTTCGGCAGCCTGTGTTCGGCCCTGGTGCTGGGCGAGCCGCTTGGGCGGCCGCTGCTGGGCGCGATGGCGATGATCGTGGGCGGCGTGGCACTCGGCATCTGGCATCCTGCCGGGGCGCCGCCGCGCCCGTCACGCTGAGCGCGGCCAGGCGGCCGCGCTGCGTCGCTGCCGCGGTCCTTAGCGGGCCGGCTTGGCGTTGTCCACCGAGAACGGGGACAGCAGGCGCACCATCTGCGCGAACGCCTTGGGGTTGCCGGCCAGCACTTCACCCTGCTCGAGCTGGCGCGCTTCGCCCGAGTAGTTGCCCACCAGGCCGCCGGCCTCGGTCACCAGCAGCATGCCGGCGGCCATGTCCCACGGGTGCAGGCCTTGCTCGAAGAAACCGTCGGTGCGGCCGCAGGCCACGTAGGCCAGGTCCAGCGCCGCGGCGCCCGGGCGGCGCAGGCCGGCGCAGCTTCGCGTCATCAGCGCGAACAGTTCCATGTACTTGTCCAGGCCTTCCATGTCGCGATAGGGGAAGCCGGTGCCGATCAGGCAGTCGGCCAGCTTGTCGCGGCGGGACACACGGATGCGGCGGTTGTTCAGGAACGCGCCGGCACCCTTGCTGGCTGTGAAGAGTTCGTCACGCGACGGATCGTAGACGACGGCTTGTGCCGGCACGCCCTTGTGCAACTGGGCAATGGAAACCGCATACTGCGGGAAGCCATGGATAAAGTTGGTGGTGCCGTCGAGCGGGTCGATGACCCAGACGTATTCGCTGGTGGGTTCTTCGCCCTCGCCCCAGGACTGGCCGGACTCTTCCGCTAGAATGGCGTGATCCGGGTAGGCCGTGCGGATGATCTCGACGATCGCGGCCTCGGCGGCGCGGTCGACTTCGGTGACGAAATCGTTGTGCTGCTTGCGGGAGACCTGAACCCGGTCGACGTCCATCGACGCGCGGTTGATGACGGAACCTGCCTTGCGGGCCGCCTTGACGGCAATATTTAGCATCGGATGCATGAATCTCTCCAGGCCGGCCAAGGGTGCGCGGCCTGGCGCAAAAGGCCGGCGCGCTGCCCTTCGGGGCGGCTGACAACACAACGGATTGTAGAAGAACGGGCGCGTCGCTATCGCATAAAACGGGCGGCGCACCGAAGATGAAGCCTGAATTGTATATGAACCCGCAGAACCAGACGAGCGCGGACGCCAGCGGCGCCCCCGCCGCAGCCCCCGCCACCCAGGCCGGCCCGGAGCTTGATCCCCCATCTGGCGCGCCTTCCCAGGCAGTTTCCGCTGTCGCTGCGCAGGCCGCAGCCGCTGCGGCCCTGATGGCCCCCGCCGCGTTCGCCGCCGTGCGCTTCGTGCTGGTCGAGACCAGCCACCCCGGCAATGTCGGTGCCGTCGCGCGGGCCATGAAGACCATGGGTTTCGGTACCGAGCCGGGCAGCCTGGTGCTGGTTTCGCCACGTGAGCCGGCGGTGCGCGAGCATCCGGATGCCATCGCCATGGCCAGCGGCGCCGACGACGTGTTGGCAGGCGCGGTGATCGTCGAGAACATCGAGGCCGCTCTGGCCGGCACCGCTTACGCAGTGGCGCTCACTGCACGCCAGCGCGAGTTCGGGCCGCCCCGCCTGCTGCCGCGCGACGCGGTGGCGCAGGCCGGGGCCCGCATTGCCGCCCTGCAAGCCACCCCGCAAGCCATCCAGCAAAGCACCGCCGCCGCCGGTGCCCGCGTAGCCTTCGTGTTCGGCAATGAGCGTTTCGGCCTGCCCAACGAGGTGGTCGACCGCTGCTCGGCGGTCACCCATATTCCCGCCAATCCCGCTTACACCTCGCTCAATCTTGCCCAGGCCGTGCAACTGGTGGCCTACGAGATGCGCCTGGCGCTGCTGGAGGTGAGGGCGACGCCGCTCGCCGAGATCGGCTATGCTGGCGAACCGGCCACGGCCGAGCAGATCGAGGCCATGTTCGGCCACCTGCAGTCGGGGCTGGAAGCCATCGGCTTCCTCGATCCGGCCAGCCCGAAGAAGCTCATGCCGCGCCTGCGCCGGCTGCTCGCACGCAGCGGCCTGGAGCGCGAGGAAGTCAATATCCTGCGGGGCATCGCCAAGCACATGCTGGCGGCCGCGCAAGGCCCCGGCGCACGGGCGCCAACCAAACAGGAGAAGTGAGCAGGTGGAGATTCCGGCCTACTACATGCGTGGCGGCACCAGCAAAGGCGTCTTCTTCCTGGCTGACGACTTGCCCACCGATCCGGGCGACCGCGACGGCGTGCTGCTGCGCGTGATCGGCTCGCTCGATCCGCATGGCCGGCACAGCGATGGCATGGGCGGCGCCACCGCCAGCACCAGCCATGTCGTGCTGGTGCGTTCCTCGCAGCGTCCCGATTGCGATGTGGACTGCCTGTTCGGCGCGGTGGCCATCGGCGAGCCGCGCATCGACTGGGCCGGCAATAGCGGCGACCTGCTGGCGGCGGCGGGCCCGTTCGCGATCTGGCGCGGTTTTGTGCCCGCGCGCGACAGCGTCACCTCCGTGCGCATCTGGCAGCAGAACGTGGGCCAGGCCTGCGTTGCCCGCGTGCCTTGCCGCAATGGCCATCCGCTCGAGGATGGCGATCTTGCCGAGGACGGCCTGCCGTTTGCGGCGGCCGGGATCGTGCTCGACTACCTCGCGCCCGCGGGTGCGTCATTGCCTTCGCGCCCCACCAGCGCGCGCCGCCTGATGACCGGCCTGGTTCACGTGCCCGAGCGATGTTGATGGCAGGCGCCGCCTGTCCCGGATGTTCCACATGTCCCGCGGACCAGCCGGCGTCATTGCAGTCAATGTCCATGGCGGCAGCAGGGTAGCAAATCTCTTACACTCCCTGATCCCGTTTTCACCGGCCAATGACCATGCTGGCGATCGCGCGCCAGCCCTGGTGACCCAGGGCGCGCGGCGCACCGCGTGGCAACACGACACGACCAAGATGTTCACTCGCCTGAAGGAAGATATCGACGCCATCATGCGGCGCGACCCCGCCGCACGCAGCCGTCTGGAGGTACTGACCTGCTATCCCGGCTTTCACGCCGTGATGTTCCATCGCTTCGCGCATGCCTGCTGGAATGCAGGGTTTCACTGGCTGGGCCGCTGGATTTCGCACTGGGCCCGCTTTTTCACCGGCATCGAGATCCACCCCGGCGCCAAGGTGGGGCGGCGCGTGTTCATCGATCACGGCATGGGCGTGGTGGTGGGCGAGACCGCGGAGATCGGCGACGACTGCACCATCTACCAGGGCGTGACCCTGGGCGGGACCTCGCTCTACAAGGGCGTGAAGCGCCATCCCACGCTGGGTGCGAATGTGGTGGTGAGCGCCGGGGCCAAGGTGCTCGGCGGCTACACCATCGGTGACGGCGCGCGCATCGGCTCCAATGCCGTGGTGCTCAAGCCGGTGCCGCCGGGCGCCACCGCGGTCGGCATTCCGGCGCGCATCATCTTGCCGGACGCGCCCAGCGGGCAGCAGGGCGCCAAGCAGGAGTTCTCCGCCTATGGCATCACGCCGAACGCGGACGACCCGGTCTCGCTGGCGCTCAAGAGCCTGATCGACAACGCGGCGCAGCAGCACGAACGGCTGGAGACCGTGATGGCCGCGCTGGATCGCCTGGGCGAGCATCTCGAGAACACGCCGAACGACCGCTTCGATGCGAGCGAGTTGCGCAAGTTGATGAAGTGAGCTGACGAAGTGATTTGACGAAGCAGGCGGATGCAGCAGGAAAGGGGGGATTCGGCGTCAGCCCACTTGCGGCAGCACGCTGAATCCACCCGCGTCGAGTTGCAGCACGGCGGCGCGCGGCCGCTTGCCGTCGAGGTCCCAGTCGGTCAGCACCCAGCGCACGCCTTCCGGGCTTTCATGCCGGGCGGGGCGGTGGGTGTGGCCATGCACCAGGGCCGGCGCCTGGCTTGCGCGCAGTAGTGCGGCCACGGCCTGCGGGGTGGTGTCGCCGTAATCGGGCGGGGCATCGCGGCGGGCCTGTGTGCGGCCGGCCTCGCTGTCCGCGCGCAGCCGGCGCGCCACGCGCAGCCGCAGCGTCAAGGGCAGCGACAGGAAGACACGCTGCACCCAGCGTTTGCGGGTCCAGTGGCGAAACCGCATGTAGCGTGCATCGTCGGTGCACAGCATGTCGCCATGGCTGAGCACCACGCGCTGGCCGGCGCAGTCGATCACGGTGGGGTCGGGCAGCAAGGTGGCGCCTGCGGCGCGCGCAAAGCGCTGCCCCAGCAGGAAGTCGCGGTTGCCGTGCATCAGGTAGACCTTGGCGCCGCGCTCGGCAAGCCGGCGCAGGCTGGCGGCCACCTGCGCCGCGAAGGGGCTGTCGGTTTCTTCGTCGCCAACCCAGAATTCGAAAAAATCACCCAGGATGAACAGGGCGCGCGCCTCTTGCGCCGCGCGTTCGAGCACGTGCTCGAAGGACGCCAGCGTGCGCGGCATGCCGGGGGTGAGATGCAGGTCGGAAATGAACCACGCCGGCGCTGGCACCGCGAGGGCGCCGGCGGCCGGCGTGGATGGGGTCACAGTCATGCGGTTGGAAAGAGAAGCTGGCCTGACGTCATGGTGCGACCCCGCGGGGCTCGGTGAAACGTGTCCCGGGATGGCCAGTGGCTTATTCGACCACCACGGCCTTTTCGATGACCACGTCTTCGAGCGGCACGTCCTGGTGGAAGCCAGCGCTGCCGGTACGCACGCCCTTGATCTTCTCGACCACGTCGGTACCGTCGACAACCTTGCCGAACACGGCATAGCCGAAGCCTTGCGGGGTCGGCGAGGTGAAGTTCAGGAAGTCATTGTCGACCGCATTGATGAAGAACTGCGCGGTGGCCGAGTGCGGTGCGTTGGTACGCGCCATGGCAACCGTGTAGCGATCGTTCTTCAGGCCGTTGCCGGCTTCGTTCTCGATCGGGGCATCGGTGCCCTTTTGCTTCATGCCGGGTTCGAAACCGCCGCCCTGGATCATGAAGTTCTTGATCACACGGTGAAAAATGGTGTTGTCGTAGTGACCCTTGCGCACATACGACAGGAAGTTTTCAACCGACTTCGGTGCCTTTTCAGCGTCGAGTTCGATGGTGATGACACCCTGGTTGGTGTGGAGCTCTACCTTGGACATTGGATTTCCTTTGTTCGGTGTTTGTTCGGCGGTTATTTGACGACGGTAGCCGATTCGATCACGATCGGCGTGGCCGGCACATTGCGCATCGGGCCATACGAGGTGGTGGGCGCGTTCTTCATCTTGTCGACGGTATCCATGCCTTCCACCACCTTGCCGAACACGGCGTAACCATTACCGTCCGGCTGCGGATAGTCGAGACTGGAATTATCCACCACATTGATGAAGAACTGGGCGGTGGCGGAGTTCGGATCGCTGGTGCGTGCCATGGCCACCGTGCCGGCCTTGTTCTTCAGCCCGTTCTGGGCTTCCAGCGGGATCGGCGCGCGCGTGGGCTTTTGCTTCATGTCCCGGTCGAAGCCGCCGCCTTGCACCATGAAGCCGTTGATGACGCGGTGGAAGATGGTACCGCTATAGAAGCCGCTCTTCACGTACTCCATGAAGTTCGCGACGGTCTTGGGCGCGGCGTCCGGATAGACCTCGAGCGTGAACTTGCCGGCGCTGGTGACGAACTGCACCCGCTCGGTTTTTGTCTGCTGTGCCTGCGCGGCCAGCGGCGAGAGCGCCATGGCGGCGGCGGCGATGCCGGCAAGGACGAGGCGACGCGAAAAGATCATGCTTGACTCCGTGGATCGGGGAAACGATAGGGCCGGGCAGGGTCGCGGCCCCGCCCGTTGGGCAAGGTAATTAAGGTTTGGGCGCGGCGGCCGGCTCGCTGGCGGCCGCGCCTGGCTTGCGGGTGCCGACGGCCGGTGGCTGGGTGGCCGCGACAGGCTGCAATTGCTTGAGGCCGGCAGCGGCGCCCGCATCCTTGGGATTGCGGCGCAGGGCGTTGCGGTAGGCATTCTCGGCCATGCGGCGGTAGACATCGCCAAGGTTGGCATAGCCCACGGCGAAATCGGGCTTGACATCGATCGCGAGCAGCAATTCCGCTTCGGCGCGCTTCAAGTCCCCGCGCTTGGCATACAGCAACGCCAGGTTGTTGTGTGGTTCGGGCAACTCCGGGAAGTCCTGGGCCATGGATTGCAGCGCCGCAATGGCCTCGTCCTCGCGCCCGGCCTGGGCCAGGGCCCATGCACGCTCGAAGCGCGCCTGGGCATTGCGCGGGTTGGTGGCCAGCACGCGGTCGAAACGGTCGATGGCCTCGCCATACTGCTTCTGCGCCGCCGCCTTTTCGGCGTCCACCATGCCGGGGTCGGCCGAGCGCACGCCGCCGGGCGCGGTGCCCGGCACCGCGAGCGATAGCGGACCGTTCTGCGCGCGCGCGGGCGCTGCGACGGCAACGAGGCCTGCCAGGATCGCCGCCAAGGCGAAGGAGGCGGCCGCAAGGCGTTGGCGCGCGGGCTGGGATGAAGCGGTTGCTATGGTGGGCAGGAACAGGCTCATGTATGGGCGGTCCGTTATACTCCGCGGCATTCTAGCAAAGCGCGGGCATGCCGGCCCGGGTATCGGTGCGATGGCCTCGCCGCGCGGGCTTGCGGTACTGCGGCGCAAGGCGCGGCAACGGCCCACCGCGCCCGGGCGCTTCCGGTAAGATATGGGTCGCGCCAGGCTTTAGGCAGGCGCCAGGTAGCCGGTCTCGCGAATGGCGCGACAATGGCGCAATCCCTCATCCATTCACCTCGTTTCATGCATCCTCTGAATATCTACAACACGCTCGCGCGTGAAAAGCAGCCTTTCGTGCCAATCGAACCCGGCCGTGTACGCATGTATGTCTGCGGCATGACGGTGTACGACTATTGCCACGTCGGCCATGCGCGCGTGATGGTGGTATTCGACATGGTGCAGCGCTGGCTGCGCACCGCCGGCTACGACGTGACATATGTCCAGAACATCACCGATATCGATGACAAGATCATTCGCCGCGCCGCGGAGAATGGCGAGACCATCGGCGCGCTGACCAACCGCTTCATCCGCTACATGCACGAGGATGCCGACGCGCTCGGCATCCAGCGCCCGGACCATGAGCCGCGCGCCACCGACTACGTGCCGCAGATGCTCGACATCATCAGCAAGCTTGAATCCCGCGGCCTGGCCTACCATGCCAGCGACGGCGACGTGAACTACGCCGTGCGCAAGTTCCCCAACTACGGCCGCCTGTCGGGCAAGTCGCTGGAGGACCTGCGCGCCGGCGAGCGCGTGGCCACCAACGAAGCCAAGCACGATCCGCTCGACTTCGTGCTGTGGAAGTCCGCCAAGGAAAGCGAGCCCGCCGAAAGCAAGTGGGACTCCAAGTGGGGCTCGGGCCGCCCTGGCTGGCATATCGAGTGCTCGGCGATGAGCTGCGCCTTGCTGGGCGAGCATTTCGACATCCACGGCGGCGGCGCCGACCTGCAGTTCCCGCACCATGAGAACGAGATCGCGCAGTCCGAGGGTGCCAGCGGCAAGACGTTCGTCAACCTGTGGATGCACAACGGCTTCGTGCGCATCAATGACGAGAAGATGTCGAAGTCGCTTGGCAACTTCTTCACCATCCGCGACGTGCTCAAGGAGTACGACGCCGAGGTGGTGCGCTTCTTCATCCTGCGCGCGCACTACCGCAGCCCGCTGCACTACAGCAATGTCCACCTGGAAGACGCCCGTCACTCGCTGACGCGCCTGTACACGGCGCTCAAGGACGTGCAACCCGATGTCCTGCCGCTGGACTGGGAAGAGGCGCATGCGCGGCGCTTTGTCGACGCAATGGGCGACGACT
This sequence comes from Cupriavidus sp. 8B, assembly GCF_054589115.1. Lineage (NCBI taxonomy): Bacteria > Pseudomonadati > Pseudomonadota > Betaproteobacteria > Burkholderiales > Burkholderiaceae > Cupriavidus > Cupriavidus sp. 8B. The sequence continues at coordinate 108,660 of NZ_BAAILO010000322.1, forward strand.
TCAATACGCCGATCGCCATGGCCGTGCTGTTCGACCTGGCCGGCGAAGTCAATCGCACTGGTTCTTCCGTGATGGCGCGCCAGCTCAAGGGGCTGGCCGCCACGCTGGGCCTGCTGGGGCGCGATGCCCATGCGTTCCTGCAAGGCGGCAAGCCGGCCGATGGCCTCGAGCCGGAGCAGATCGAAGGGCTGATCGCGGCGCGCAAGCAGGCCAAGGCCGATCGCAATTTTGCCGAAGCCGACCGCATCCGAGCCGAGTTGCTCGCGGGCGGCGTGGTTCTCGAAGACAAGCCCGGCGGTGCTACCGAGTGGAGGCGCGCTTGAACGCTGCCGTGCGCAAGACGGCGACGCCCGCGGCGCCGTCCAAGACCGCTGCGACCACCAAGGCCAAGTCCGCGGCCAAGCCGCTGGCGCCCGCGAAACTGCTTAAGGCGAGCACGGCGGCGAAGGTGGCCAAGCCAGCCAAGCCAGTGAAGGCGGCCGCCAAGGAAGCTGGCAAGTCACTTGGCCCGGTGTTAAAGGCGGACGGCAAGCCCGCGCTCAAGACCGGCGCGCGCGCGGCCAGGGGGCCTGTGCTGCCTGAAGCCGAGGCGCTGCCGCTGCCGGTTGAAACGGTGGTGGATGCCGTGCGTCCGGCTTACTGGGATGAGGCCTGCGCCGACCTGATGAAGCGCGACCGCATCCTGCGCAAGATGATCCCCACCTACGGCCCCGCGCACCTGATCTCGCGTGGCGACCCGTTCATCACGCTGGCCCGGTCCGTAGTGGGCCAGCAGATCTCGGTGAAGGCCGCGCAGACGGTGTGGGAGCGGCTGGTGGTGGTCTGTCCCAAGCTCACGCCGGCGCAGATGCTCAAGGCGGGCCACGACAACCTGGCCGCCTGCGGCCTGTCGCGCCGCAAGGCGGAATACATCGTCGATCTTGCCGAGCATTTCAAGGCAGGGCGCGTGCATGTGAATAGCTGGACCGAGATGGATGACGAAGCCGTCATCGCGGAGCTGACGCAGATCCGCGGCATAGGCCGCTGGACCGCCGAAATGTTCCTGATGTTCAACCTGATGCGGCCCAATGTGCTGCCACTCGATGACGTCGGCCTGATCAACGCCATCTCGACGAATTATTTCAGCGGCGAGCCCGTCACGCGCAGCGAGGCGCGCGAGGTTGCGGCCAACTGGGAGCCGTGGCGCACCGTCGCTACCTGGTATATGTGGCGTAGTCTTGATCCCTTGCCTGTGACGTATTAGGCTGGAAGGCAGCAAAATTTGCACGGAAGTGCGCGAGACTGCATCCGCAGACTTGCGGTTTAGTGGGCGAATTCCGGTAGAATGCGCTCCTTCACAGACAGGTACGCGAGTCTCATGAAAACCACCTTCCTAGATTTTGAGCAGCCTATTGCCGAACTCGAGGCAAAGATCGAAGAACTGCGATTTGTGCAGGACGATTCGGCTGTCGATATCTCCGAAGAGATTTCGCGGCTGGCCGGCAAGAGCCAGCAGCTTACCAAGGACATCTACGCGAACCTGACCCCATGGCAGGTGGCACAGATCGCCCGGCACCCGCAGCGTCCTTACACGCTGGACTATGTGCGGGAGATCTTCACCGATTTCCACGAACTGCACGGCGACCGCGCCTTTGCCGACGATCTGTCGATCGTGGGCGGCCTGGCTCGCTTCAACGGGCAGGCGTGCATGGTGATGGGCCACCAGAAGGGCCGCGACACCAAGGAGCGCGCGCTGCGCAACTTCGGCATGTCCAAGCCCGAGGGCTATCGCAAGGCCAAGCGCCTGATGGAACTCGCCGACAAGTTCGGCCTGCCGATCTTCACCTTCGTCGACACCCCGGGGGCATTCCCCGGCATCGACGCCGAAGAGCGCGGCCAATCCGAAGCCATCGGCCACAATCTCTATGTCATGGCAGGCCTCAAGGTGCCCCTGATCGCCACCATCATCGGTGAAGGCGGCTCGGGCGGCGCACTGGCGATTGCCGTAGGCGACGTGGTGCAGATGCTGCAGTTCGCCACCTACGCCGTGATCTCGCCGGAAGGCTGCGCGTCGATCCTGTGGAAGACCGCCGAGAAAGCGCCGGAAGCTGCCGAAGCCCTCGGCCTGACCGCGCACCGCCTCAAGGCGCTCAGCCTGATTGACAAGATCGTGAGCGAGCCGCTGGGCGGCGCGCACCGCGACGTCAAGGGCATGGCTGCCATGCTCAAGCGCTCGCTGGCGGATTCGCTGCGCCAGTTCCAGGGCATGAGCGTGAAGGAGCTGCAGGCACGCCGTCATGAGCGCCTGCTGGCCTATGGCAAGTTCAAGGAAACCGGCGCACCGGGCTGACCCGTCCGCCGGCCTGACCGACAAGGTCGCACAGGCGCTTCAGGCCGGTGCGGCCTTTGTTGTTTCTGGCGACGGCGCGCGGGCAGGCACGGTGGCGGTGGCCCTTTCCGGCGGACGCGATTCGGTCGCGCTGCTGCACGCGCTGCGTGCGGCCGTGGTGGCGTCGTCGCTGCCGCTGCGCGTTGTCGCACTGCATGTGCATCATGGCCTGCAGGCCGAGGCGGACCAGTGGGACGCTTTCTGCGCCTCGCTGTGCAGCGACTGGCAACTGCCGTTTTTCAGCCGCCGCGTCACCGTGACCCAGGGGCAGGGCGAAGGGCTGGAGGCAGCAGCGCGGCGCGCGCGCTACGCTGCGCTCGAGGCCATGTGCGACGAGGCCGGGGCGCAACTGCTGCTGTTCGCGCATCACCTGGACGACCAGGTCGAGACCGTGCTGTTGCGCCTGTTCCGCGGCAGCGGGCTGGCCGGGCTTGGCGGCATGCCGCGCCTGCGCCGGCTTGGGGAGAGGCAGCAGATCGTATTGCTGCGTCCCTGGCTTGAGGTCGGCCGCGACGACATCGATGCGTACTGCGCCATCCACGCGCTCCCCTGGATCGACGATCCTTCCAATGACGATGCCCGTTTCGCCCGCAACGCGCTGAGGCAGCAGATGCCGGCGCTGGCTGCCGCGTTTCCTGCATTGCGTGCCAACGTGGCGCAGGCTGCAGCGCACCTGGCGCAGGCCGGCGAATTGCTCGACGCGCTCGCCACGCAGTGGATGTCGGGGCTGGTGCGCACGCCGCGCGATGCCAGCACGCTGGCCGAGCTGGATCTCGCGGGGCTGCGCGCGCTCGCGCCGGCCCAGGCCGATGCAGTGCTGCGCCTGTGGCTGCGCGAGCTCGGCACGCAGGCCCCGTCCACCGCGCGGCTGTCCGCCATGCGCGCGCAACTGATCGAACACGAAGGCGGCGAGCCCGCCATCCATCACGAGGCCCTGGTCTTGCATCGCTTCCAGGGGCGCGTGCTGGCACGCCGCGCCGGGCCGGCCATCGCGTCGGAAGACCTGGCGCTGCATTGGCAGGGCGAAGCAAGCCTGCCTGTGCCCGCGTGGCATGGCGAGCTGCGCTTTACGCGCGACGATACCTTCGGCCTGCCGGAAGCGGCACTGCGCCGCCCCATGCGCCTTGCTGCGCGGCAAGGCGGCGAGCGCATCGTGCTGCGCCCGGGCGGGCCCGCGCGCGCGCTCAAGCAGGCCTACCAGGAAGCTGGTGTGCCGATGGCGCGCCGCGCGCGGCTGCCGCTGCTGTGGTCTGGCGACCAGCTTGTGTTCGCGGCTGGCCTGGGCATGCACCGGCGCTGGCCGGATGCGCCGGCCGCGCCGCGCTGGCGTGTCGAATGGGTCGAGTGGGTGGATGCGCCGGGCCACATCGCGCCGATCGATTAAGCCTCGGTAAGCCGCCTTCGGGCCGCTTTCAGGCCGCTTTCTGGCCGCAGCAACCCTTGCGCGCCACTTGCCGCGGCCGTCGTCCGATGCCCTCACGCCTTGCCTTGGGTCGCCCCTTCGTGTATTTTCAGGGGTTTTGCACAATCGCTGGTGTCGACAAACAGATGGCTCTCATCGTTCACAAATACGGTGGCACTTCGATGGGTTCTCCGGAACGCATCAAGAATGTCGCCAAGCGCGTTGCCAAATGGCATCGTGCAGGTCACCGCGTAGTCGTGGTGCCTTCGGCCATGTCGGGCGAGACCAATCGCCTGCTTGGCCTTGCTAAGGAAATTTCGGCGCAGCCGAGCCCGCGTGAGCTGGATATGCTGGCCGCCACCGGCGAGCAAGCCAGCTCCGCCTTGCTCGCGATTGCGCTGCAAGGTGAGGGCGTCGACGCGATCAGCTACACCGGCTGGCAAGTGCCGGTGAAGACCGACTCGTCCCACACCAAGGCCCGCATCGAGTCCATCGATGACGAGCGCATCCTGGCCGATCTCGACGCCGGGCGCGTGGTGGTGGTCACGGGCTTCCAGGGCATCGACGACAACGGCAATATCACCACGCTGGGCCGTGGTGGCTCCGACACCTCGGCAGTGGCGATCGCCGCCGCCATCGAGGCTGAGGAATGCCTGATCTACACCGACGTGGACGGGGTCTACACCACCGATCCGCGCGTGGTCGAAGACGCTCGCCGCCTGGACCAGATCACCTTCGAGGAAATGCTGGAAATGGCCAGCCTGGGCTCCAAGGTGCTGCAGATCCGTTCGGTGGAATTCGCCGGCAAATACCGCGTGAAGACCCGCGTGCTGTCGTCGCTCACCGACCCCCTGATGCCCCTCGAGCAAGAAATGCACTCGGGCACGCTGATCACTTTTGAGGAAAATTCTGAAATGGAAGCAGCCGTCATCTCCGGCATCGCCTTTGCCCGTGACGAGGCGAAGATCACCGTCCTGGGCGTGCCCGACAAGCCCGGCATCGCGTACCAGATCCTGGGCCCGGTTGCCGACGCCAACATCGACGTCGACATGATCATCCAGAACCAGTCCGTCGACGGCAAGACCGACTTCACCTTCACCGTGCCGCGCGGCGAATACCAGCGCGCGCTCGCCATCCTCAACGATGGCGTGAAGGCCCATATCGGCGCTGCCAGCGTATCGGGCGACCCGAAGGTGTCGAAGGTCTCGGTAGTCGGCGTGGGCATGCGCTCGCACGTCGGCATCGCCAGCAAGATGTTCCGCACGCTGTCCGAAGAAGGCATCAACATCCAGATGATCTCCACCTCGGAAATCAAGATCTCGGTGCTGATCGACGAGAAGTACATGGAGCTTGCCGTGCGCGCGCTGCATAAGGTGTTCGAGCTGGATCAGGCGTGATCCATGCGAAGCAGGCCGCGTGCGGCCTGCGCTTCTGACGGGCCGACCAAGTTTTTTAAATTAGTCATCGAATCACCGTTGACCAATTGAAATTGGCCCGATAGAATACGCGCTTCGTTGTGTGGCCTCCCTCACACAACGGCAGATTTGGGAGACGTGGCCGAGAGGTCGAAGGCACTCCCCTGCTAAGGGAGCATCCGGGCCAAAACCTGGATCGAGGGTTCGAATCCCTCCGTCTCCGCCACTACACATCGTATTGGCGGCGGAACCCCGGAAGATTGCGGTCTTCCGGGGTTTTGTTTTTTGTGGCGTCGAATCGCGCGAGCGTGCGGCATGCGCGTTTCGGCGCGGAGTGGCACAGCGATTGCCACTAGATGAAATCGCGCGGCAGCGCGATGAACATCGACGACGGCGCCAGCCGGACCTGAGCCAGGTGCTGGAGCGGATGGCGGGCTTCATCAAGGACCGCGTGGGGCACGGCTGAGAGCGAAGATCGGATTAGAATGCGCGTGCCAGCGCATGTTCACGCCTGACCCGGCGCCACCCCGGCGCGGCGGCGCATGCGTTTGATTGGCGGCTTTCAGGTTTTCAGGCTTACATCGTGACCATTCGCAGCTTCCAGGGCAAGGCCCCCCAACTCGGCGACCGCGCGTTCGTCGACCCCAGCGCCGTCGTGATCGGCGACGTAGAGATCGGCGCGGACAGTTCCATCTGGCCGCTGGTGACCATCCGAGGCGACATGCATCGCATCCGCATCGGCGCGCGCACCAGCGTGCAGGACGGCAGCGTGCTGCACATCACGCATGCCGGGCCGTTCAACCCCGAGGGCTTTCCGCTCACCATCGGCGACGACGTGACGATCGGGCACAAGGCGCTGTTGCATGGCTGCACGGTGGGCAGCCGCATCCTGATCGGCATGGGCACCATCGTGATGGACGGCGCGGTGATCGAGGACGAAGTGATCCTCGGCGCCGGCAGCCTGGTGCCGCCGGGCAAGGTGCTAGAGAGCGGGCATCTCTATGTCGGCAGCCCGGTGAAGCAGGCGAGGCCGCTGACGGAGAAGGAGCGCGGTTTCTTCCGCTATACGGCGGCCAACTACGTCAAGCTGAAGGACCAGCACGTGGCGGAGTTGAAGGGCACGTGAGCGCCTGCCCGCCGCCGCATTCGCCTAGACCACCTTGCCCGGATTCATCCGCCCCTGCGGATCCAGCGCCTGCTTGATCGCCCGCATCATCGCCAGTTCCACTTCGCTCTTGTAGCGCCGGTTCTCTTCACGCTTGAGTTGGCCGAGCCCGTGTTCCGCCGATATCGATCCCCGATGCGCGTGCACACTGTCATGCACGATCAGGTTGATGGCTTCCGAATTGCCGAGGAATGCATCATGGCTCTCGCCCACCGGGGGCGAAACGTTGTAATGCAGGTTGCCGTCGCCAAGATGGCCGAAGGTGACCATGCGCGCGCCGGGAAAGGCTTGCTGGATCAGGGCGTCGGTGGTGTCGATGAAGTCCGCGATGCGCGAGATGGGCAGGGCGATGTCGTGCTTGATGTTCTTGCCTTCGTCGACCTGGGCGAGCGGGATATGCTCGCGCAGGTTCCAGAAGTCGCGCGACTGCTGCACGGATTCGGCGACTACCGCGTCTTGCACCACGCCGGCTTCGAAGGCGGTTTCCATCAGCGCTTCGAAGATGGCGCGCGCATGGTCTTCGCTTTCGTTGTCGGAGAGCTCCAGCAGCACGACTTGCGGATGCGGCCGGTCGAACGGATAACGCAGTTGCGGGTAGTGGGTCGTGACCAGCGACAGGCACCGCTCCGACATCAGCTCGAAGCCGGTGAGCATGGCGCCGGCGCGCTGCTGTGCGATAGCGAGCAAGGCCAGCGCCGCGCGCGGGTTGGCCACGGCGGCCAGCGCGGTGACGCGGGCGCGTGGCAGCGGGTAGAGTTTCATCACGGCGGCGGTGATGATGCCGAGCGTGCCTTCCGCGCCGATAAAAAGGTCGCGCAGGTCGTAGCCGGTGTTGTCCTTGCGCAGGCCACGCAGGCCGTCCCAGATCTCGCCGGCAGGCGTTACCACTTCCAGCCCCAGGCAGAGCTCGCGCGTATTGCCATAGCGCAGCACGGCCGTGCCGCCCGCGTTGGTGGAGAGGTTGCCGCCGATGGTGCAGCTGCCTTCCGCGGCCAGGCTCAGCGGGAACAGCCGGCCGTGCTCGCGCGCGGTGTCTTGCAACTGCTGCAGGATCACGCCGGCTTCCACGGTGATGGTGTTGTTGAGCGGGTCCACCTGCCGCACCCGGTTCAGGCGCTGCAGCGAGATCACCACCGACGCGGGTTCCGCCTGCGGCGTGGCGCCGCCGCATAGCCCCGTATTGCCGCCTTGCGGCACCACGGCCAGCTTGTGCGCGTGGCAGGCGTGCACGGCGGCGGCGACTTCCTCCGCCGAGCCCGGCCGCAATACCGCCACTGCCTCGCCCGTGTAGCGCTTGCGCCAGTCGGTCAGGTAGGGGGCCTTATCGGCGGCGTCGGTCAGCACGTGCTGCTCGCCGAGCGCGGCGCGGCAAAGGGCAAGGAAGGAGTCGAGGTGCGAGGCGTTCATGGCGGTGGGTCCGGGAGGGCGGCCGCCGTGGCGGCGGCCGCGCTGGGATGGATCGGTGCGGGCTGACGGCGAGCTCGCCGGCGTGGTCATTTGCCGGGCTTGGCCGGCTGCAGGGCCTTGGCGCGGCGCTTGTAAGGGCGCAGGTAGAGGACGGTGCCGAAGAAGAACACAAGCGTCAGCGCGACCTCGATCCACGCCAGCGTGGAAGATGGCGCGCGGTCGCTGGTGGCGCGCACGATGCCTTCGGTGAAGAACAACAGGATCAGCATCGAAGACCACTGCATGGTGTAGCGGTTGCGGGTCAGCACGCCGCGCAGCGGCAGCAGCAGTGGCAGGAACTTGAGGATCAGCCAGGAGCCGCCAGGACGCAGCGGCGCCAGGAACCATTCCCAGGCGATGCACAGCACGATCAGCGCAATCAGGCTGCCCGCGCTCAGGCGCCACAGGGCGGCGTTGTGCAGCGCGCCGTCGCTGGCGTTGGCGGCGGACGGTGCCGCGGGGTTCGGGGCGGCGCTCATGCGCGGCTCCCGCCGGCCAGCCGCAGCGCGGTCTCGGCCAGGCGCTTGCCCATGGCGCGCGCGAGCGCGGCTTCATCCTCGGACACCGGCGCGCTGTTGTCCACGCGCGCGTGGTGGCTCGGACCGTAGGGCGTGCCGCCGCCGGTGGTGGTCATCAGCGCGCTTTCCGAATAGGGCAGGCCCATGACCAGCATGCCGTGATGGAGCAGGGGCAGCATCATCGACAGCAAGGTGGTTTCCTGGCCCCCGTGGAGGCTGCCGGTGGCGGTGAACACGCAGGCGGGCTTGCCGGTGAGGGCGCCCGACAGCCACTGGGCCACGGTGCCATCGAGGAAGTACTTCATCGGCGCGGCCATGTTGCCAAAACGCGTGGGGCTGCCCAGGGCCAGGCCGGCGCATTCCTCCAGGTCGCGCAGTTCCGCGTACGGCGGGCCATCCGCGGGGATATCCGGGGCGGTGGCTTCGCTCACTGTCGAGACGGGCGGCACCGTGCGCAGGCGCGCCTGCGCGCCGGGCACGCTGTCGACGCCGGTGGCGATGCATTCGGCCAGCTTGCGGGTGCTGCCGTGGCGGCTGTAGTAGAGGACTAAGAGTTCGGTCATGGACAGGGCTGCGGCGCCCCACGGGTAACCGGGGGGCGCCAGGATGGGGCGGTCCCGGGAGGCAGGCCGGGTTTGTGCCTTGCGCGGCGCGCGAAGGCAATGCGCGTATTATAGTTGCGGCCCCGCCACTGAATCCGGTTAGGAGTTTGCCCCAGCATGTTTGCCGCCCGCATCGTTCGCCTGCGCAGGGAATGGAACCTGCAAAAACTGCGCGCGCTCACCCGCTACGCGCTGCGCCGCGCCGGCGAAGGCCGCTTGCCGCAGGTCGCGGCCAGCCTGACATTCACCACGGTGCTGGCGGTGGTGCCTGTGCTGACGGTGGCCTTTGCCTTGCTGGCGGCCTTCCCGGTGTTCCGCGAGTTTCGCAGCGAGACCGAGTCATTCCTGTTCCAGAACCTGATTCCGGGCAACGTCAGCAATTCCATTACCAGCTACCTCGGCCAGTTCGCCAAGAACGCCAAGGGCCTGACCGCCGTGGGCCTGGGCGGCCTGATGGTGACTTCGGTGCTGACCATGCTGACGGTGGAGGACGCGCTCAACGCGATCTGGCGGGTCAAGCAGCGCCGCCCGCTGGCGCAGCGCGTGCTGGTCTTCTGGGCCGTGCTGACGCTGGGCCCCGTGCTGATCGGCGCCAGCCTGTCGATCAGCTCCTACCTGATCTCGGTCTCGGCCGGCTATGTCGGCACCATGCCGTTCGGGCTGGGGCTGGTGGTGAGCCTGACGCCGGTGCTGCTCTCGGCGGTGGCTTTCGCCTTTCTCTACACCGCCGTGCCCAACGCCAACGTGGAATGGCGCGATGCGATTGCCGCCGGCCTGGTGGCGGCGCTGGCCTTCGAGCTGGCCAAACGCGGCTTCGGTTACTTTGTCACCCATATCCCGACCTACACCGCGGTCTACGGCACCTTTGCCGCGCTGCCGATCTTCCTGCTGTGGATCTACCTGAGCTGGCTGGTGACCTTGCTGGGCGCCACCATCGCCGCCAACCTGCCGGTGATCCGGCAGGGCTACTGGCGCCGCCGCACCTTTGCCGGCAGCGAGTTCTTCGACGCGCTTGGCGTGCTCTACCTGCTCTACCGGGCGCGGGACGAAGTGCCGCGCAGCGTCGGCGAGCTGGACCTGGGGCGCAAGCTGCGGGTCGAGGCGGATTACCTGGCGGACCTGCTGGGCAAGCTCAAGGCCATGCATCTGGTCGGCAGGCTGGCGCAGGATCGCGGCCAGGCGCACTGGGCGCTGCTGTGCGACCCGGGGCAGGTGACGCTGCGCACGCTGCACGACCGGTTGGTGCTGAACCTGCCGCGCCTGCCGCGCACGGCCCTGGCGCAGCAGCTGCAGGGCGCCGATGCACTCAAGCAGGTGCTGGACAACCCACGCCTGGACCAGCCGCTGGAGGCGGTTTTCCGGCGCCGGCAACAGGATCAGCAGGGGCAAGCGCAGGCAGGGTCGGCAGCCCAGGAACGCCCGGCCGATCCCGCACGGCGCACCCTTGAGGTGGTGCCGCCCGGCTGGCACGGCCAGGTTTGATAGCCTCGTGGGCTAGAAGGGAATCCTGCCGCGCCACATCTCGCTGTACATGACCCAGTCGCCCATCAGGCTGTAGAGCGGATGGCGGAAGGTGGCGGGGCGGTTCTTCTCGAAGGCGAAATGGCCGACCCAGGCGAAGGCATAGCCTGATACCGCGGCCGCTGCCAGCCACCACCAGTTGCCGCTGAGGATCAGCGCGAGCAGGCACAGCAATGCCACTGTGGAGCCGGCGAAATGCAGGCGGCGGCAGGTGGGGTTGCGGTGTTCGTTCAGGTAGAACGGGTAGAAGGCGGCGAAATTCTCGAACTCACGGGGGTGGGCCTGGGGCATGGCGGGTTCCTGTGGGGGGTTCGGGGGAGGTTTTAGTTTATGTGGGGTGTGGTGGCGGCTGCAACTGCAACTGCTTAACGTCAAAAGCAACTGCAGTTTCACCACCCCTGCGGGGCGGCGACCTACTTTTTTGTCTTGCCAAAAAAGTAGGCAAAAAAGGCGCCGGATGGGGCGACACCCCCTCGGGATTCGACGAAAAGAGCGGCCGGGACCCAAACTCGCATCGCCTTAAGGCGATACTCAGACATGGGTCCC
>NZ_BAAILO010000323.1:0-5346 GCF_054589115.1 Cupriavidus sp. 8B
GCGAAAAGAGCGGAAAAGAGGGACCCATGTCTGAGTATCGCCTTAAGGCGATGCGAGTTTGGGTCCCGGCCGCTCTTTTCGTCGAATCCCGAGGGGCAGTCGCCCCATCCGGCGCGCCTTTTTTGCCTACTTTTTTGGCAAGACAAAAAAGTAGGTCGCCGCCCCGCAGGGGTGGTGAAACTGCAGTTGACTTTAAGCAGTTGCAGTTGCAGTTGCAGTTGCAGTCGCACTTAAGCCAACCAACCCACCAACGTCAATCCCATTCAGGCGCCAACCCCTCCGGACTAGTCAACCGCCCACCTCGATCCAGCGCAGCAATATCAGCCATATCCTGCTCAGACAGGCGAACAGCCAGCGCCCCAAGGTTGCTCTCCAGATTGGCACGCTTGGTAGAAGAAGGAATCACCGCATAACCAAGCTGCATAGCCCAAGCTAACACCACCTGCGCAGCCGTAGCCCCATGCCGCTGAGCAATCCCCTGAATCACCGGATCCTGCAAAGCCTTGCCATAGCCCAATGTCATATACGAAGTGATGTGAATCCCCTGGCTACGAGCAAAATCAACCACCTTGCGGTTCTGCAAGAACGGATGCAACTCGACCTGGTTGGTAGCAATAGCACCCGCCCCAACCACATCGATGGCCTGCTGCATCAGCCTGATCGTGAAATTGGACACCCCGATCTGACGAGTCAGCCCCTGCTCGCGAGCCTCGGCCAGCGCGCTCATGAATTCAGCAACCGGCACCGCATCATCCGGCGACGGCCAGTGGATCAGCGTCAGGTCGACATGATCCGTACGCAGCTTGGCAAGGCTGTCCTTGAGGCTGGCCGCCAGCTTGTCGCGCGACAGGTTCCCGGTCCAGATCTTGGTCGTCAGGAACAGGTCCGAGCGAGCCACGCCGCTCTCGGCAATGGCCTGGCCAACCTCGGCCTCGTTGCCGTAGATCTGCGCGGTGTCGATGGCGCGGTAGCCAACGTCGAGGCCGTTGCGCACGGAGTCGATGACGGTCTGGCCTTGCAGGCGGAAGGTACCTAGGCCGATGGCGGGGATGGACATTGTGTTTTCCTTTGTCAGGTCATGCGTTAGCGGTCACGGCCGGCTGCGGCCATGGCCTGAATGATTCCGCGTTTCAGTGTTTCAGGTGGGGCGTCAGGCGAGCGGCATCTCGTTCTCGATCCATGCCGTCACCGACGCGTGCCGGGGCTGCCAGCCCAGCTCCGAGCGCGCGCGCTGTGCGCGCACGCGGCTGTTGGAGCCGAAGGAGTAGCGCGACTGGCCTTCGCCCCAGGTGGGCGTGGCCTCTTCGACCGACCAGGACTGCACGGGCCCGAGGCCGAGCCGCCGGGCAATGGCAGCGCCGATCTCGGCGTACGACGCCTCGCCGTTCTCGACGAAATAGAAGGCGCCTGCGGGCGCGCTGTCGAGCACGCGCGCATAGAGGTCCACGACATCGGCGATATGCACGTTGGACCAGCGGTTCACGCCAGCGCCGACGATGCGCACCACGCCGCTTTGCCTGGCCTGTGCCACCAGCGGCGGAATCTGCACGCTGTCGGCATGCAGCCCGGCGCCAACGCCGTAGATCATGCTGTTGCACAGCACGGCGCTGCGCACGCCATCTGCAGCGGCTGACAGCACCATCTGGTCGATGGCGTGGCGCGCCTGCTTGCCCGCCTCCACCACGAACGGTGTTTCCTCGTCGAAGATACGCGGCGACAAGGCATTGCCGCCGGCATCGTCGCCGATCACGCTGGAGCCGCTGGTATGCAGCAACGGCTTGCCCGAGTCGCGCAAGCCGGCCAGCAGCGCCGCTACAGCGGCGCGGTGGTCGCTGCTGGCGGCGTTGATCACGCCGTCGGCTTGGGCGGCTTCGCGCGTCAGCAGGGCGGCGTCATCGAGCGTGCCCTGCACGGGCACGACGCCGCGCGTGGCCAGCTGTGCGGCCTGTGCCGGATTGCGGACCAGGCCGCGCACGCTATGTCCTGCGGCAATGAAGTGGGCAGCGACAGAGCCGCCGATAAAGCCGGTCGCGCCGGTGATGAAGATTTGCATGGGATTGCTCCTGGGACCGGGCTGCGAAGCGCGTCGATTGGGTCGGGGCCGAGAGACTGTGGCCGTGGCCGGATGAACATGACCCGAGTATCCGCGCTACCCATACAGAGAAAAACCGGGCGGCGTGCAGAACATATTTGATTCCCGCGCAAGAATGGGCGGCCCGCACACGATATGTGCTGCGCACTGCCTGCGCCGCCGTGCCGTAGCGCCACCGTGCCTAGCCCCAGACTGGAAACGGATCGAGCGCGATCCTGCCGAATGCCGTGGACTCGATCCGGGCCCGCGGATTGAGCCCGCGCAGAGCCATACTTGCAACTTAGTTGCATTAGTGGCGCGCCGGCGGAAGATAGGGCTCCACCCTCGCCGCGGGCATGGCGTAGCCGGCATGGCCCATCATGATGTCCGCCCGCTCGACCCGCATCGCGCCGCTGATCCACACGGTGTCCATGGTGCGCAGCCCCGCCAGCGGCTTGTCCGTGCGCACATGGATGACCTGGTTGGCGGGCGGCGGCGGCACATGGATGCACGCGCCAAAGTACGGCACCAGCAGGAACTCGCGGATCGCCTCGCCCTCCCCATCGAGCGAGACGACAAAGCCGGCAATGCGCACGGCGGCGCCATCGATCTTGGACTCCACGGGTGCGTTCTTCCAGTACTGCCGGGCCCTGTACAGGGCGATCTGCGCGCGCGGGTCGCCGTCCTCCAGCGCATCGAGCTTCAGGCCCTTGAAGGGCGCAAGCGGATCCCAGCCCTTCGGCAGCAAGGCCTGCCAGTCGATCTCGCGCAGGGCCGAGTCGGGTGCGGCGGGCGCGGGTTGCAGCGCCTCGCCTATCGCGTAGGCGGGCGGCTTGGCAGTGGCTGAACCCGCTTTGGCTTGCGGCGGCGGCAGCGGCCGGAAGAAATACGCCGCGCCCCCAATGGCCACTCCGATGACATGACAGTGAGCACAAACAAAGCACGCTGTGCATGAGGGGCCATGACGGTCTTCTCCCTCATCATGTGGTCGGCACCAGCCCGTCGGCCAGGCTAAGGCGGTAAGCACGCCACCCCGGCAGCAGGCTCACGCAGAAGCCGGCCGCCACCGCGGCGGCAAGCAGCGGCCATTCGCCCGGCGTGGGCCAGACCGCCTGCAAGGCCACGCCGTACGTGGCTTCCAGGTAGGGGCCAAACGCCGCCGCCAGCGCGCTCAGCAACACGAGCCCGAGCAGCGCGCCGGCGGCCATCACCACCAGCCCTTCCAGCGCCAGCATCGCCAGCAGGTCGCGCGGGCGGGCGCCGACCGCGCGCAGGATGGCCAGCTCGCGCCGCCGCTCGCCCAGCGCGGCAAGGATGGAGGACGCCAGCCCCGCCAGCCCGACCACCACCACCAGCGCCGACACCAGCAGCATGGCACGCTCGGCCACACCGATGACGCGCCATAGCTCGTCCAGCGCCACGCCCGGCAGCACCGCCATCAACGGCTCATGCGGGTCCTCGGCAATCTCGCGTTGCACGGCAAAGACCTGCGACCTCAGCTTCAGGCCGACCAGCACGCCCGTCACGCTATGGGGCGTGAGGTCGAACTTGCGCACCTGCTCCGGCAGGATCGCCAGGCCCGGCAGCGGCACGCCGCCCTCCCAGCCGAGGTGGATGGCTTGCATGGCTTCCAGGCCGATATGCACGGTGCGGTCCACCGGCGTGCCGGTACGCGCCAGGATGCCGCTGACCACGAAGGGCTTGTCGCCATGTGCGTGGTGGCTGGCATGATCGGCATGCAGCGGGCCTTCGTCTTCGCTGTCGCCGTGGCTGAGCACGATGCGATCGCCCACGCGGTAGCCCAGCCGGCTCGCCACCTCGGCGCCAAGCACGGCATCAAACAACGCCGCGAACGGCCTGCCCTGCGCCAGCTCCAGCGCACGGCGATCCCCGTAGCGGTAGTGGGTGAAGTAGCTGGCCGTGGTCGCCAGCACCGGGAAGCCGCGGTGCGAGTCGCCCAGCGAGAGCGGAATGGTCCACGCCACCGCCGGATGCCGCGCCAGCCGCTCGACGCTGCCCCAGGTCATATTGTTGGTGGCCCCGCCGAGGTGGAACACGGTGTAGAGCATCAACTGGATCGGGCTGGCGCGCGCGCCGACCACCAGGTCGGTGCCGGACACCGACTGCGCGAAGCTCGCCCGCACCGCATGCCGGATACGCTCCACGCCCAGCAGCATGGCGACGGACATGGCAATCGCCAGCAGCATCAGCAGCAGGTTGAAGCGGCGGTTCCACGCGCTGCGCGCGGCCATCGAGAGCATCAGCATCGTGCCGGCTCCATCGCATTGATCCCGTCCATCGCGTCCATCGTATCGACCGCCGGCAGCGACAGCCTGCGCGAGAAGCCCGCCGACAAGCGCTCGTCATGGCTGACAAACACCAGGCTGGCGCCGGCGATGCCGCATTCCCGCTGCAGCAACGCCATGAAGGCCTGCTGGCGCGGCGCGTCCAGCGCGGAGGTGGGCTCATCGGCCAGCACCACCTGGGGACAGCCGATCAGCGCGCGCGCCGCCGCCACGCGCTGCTGCTGGCCAACCGAGAGCCGGGTGACGGGGCGCTGCCACAGGGCGGGCGACAGGTCGAGCTGCCTGAGCAGCGCTTGCGCGGCGGCTTCCGGCGTCTCGCCCTGCGCCGCCGTACGCTCGCGCCGGCTGGGCGAAAAGCGGCAAGGCAGCAGCACGTTGTCCACGACAGACAGGTAGGGCAGCAGGTTGAACTGCTGGAAGACCAGGCCAACATGATCGGCGCGCAAGCGGTCGCGCTGCGCGGCGGACAACGCGCCCAGCGCGGTGCCCAGCACGCGCACGCTGCCTTGCTGCGGCAGCAGCACGCCGGCCAGCATCGACAGCAGGGTGCTCTTGCCACTGCCGCTGGGCCCGCACACGAACACCTGCTCGCCCGCGTCCAGCCGGAACCGCTCAAGACGCAGGCAAGCCGCCGCCTGCCCGGGCCATGCAAATGCGATGCCTTGCAGGTCGATGACGGGATTGCCGCTCGTCTTGCGGGCCTCGCCATGTTCGCTGCGTTCGCTACGTTCGCCGATACCGGTCATCATCCAAAACCTCGCCACGCATAATGCAACAGTGTTGCATTATGCTGTGCCCAGGCAAAAGATGGCAAGCGGCCCCGGCGGCACCCACGGCCTGCCGCGCTCCGCGCACACCGCGCAACTTCAGGCGCCAGGCGCCGGTGATGGGCCTGTGCCGTCTACCTTGCCGCGCGTGCCGGCACGCGGCTCGCGGTGACCGTGACCTCGACCAGCCATCCCGGCGGCA
>NZ_BAAILO010000323.1:5443-19018 GCF_054589115.1 Cupriavidus sp. 8B
TCGGCGCGCGTGCGCACCGGCACGTTGGGCTGCTTGCCGGTCCCGAAGTACTGGTTATAGACGCCCGAGAAGCCGGTGAAATCCGGCTTGCCCGTGGCCGGGTCCGCCACGATCAGCGCCTGCATGGAGACGATGTCGCCCATCTGGTAGCCGCGGTCCTTGAGGATGCGCTCGATCTGGCCGAGCACGTTGCGGGTCTGGGTTGCGGTGTCGCCATAGGACGCCGCGGTATCGGGCGGCGCGGAGGCATTCGCCACCGTGGGCCCCACGCCGCTGAGCACGAGTTGTTCCGCGCCGGCGGGAATCTCGATCACCTCGGCGAACTCGCGCGCCCAGGGTTCGGTCATGTGCGCCGGGTTGCGATGCCGGACGATCTGCTCGGCGGCGCTGGCACTGGCGATGCAGAACGCCGGAGTGACGAAGGCGGCAAGGGTGGCGATGGAAATACACGATAGCAAGCGTGTTGCGCGCATGGGGGGCCTGTCGGTGGAAGCAAGGAAGGAGGATCCGGGCAAGGCGGCGTTGCCTTGCCGGACCGTGCAAACGCAGGACGCAGAACACAAAAACGCACTCGCGTTTGTCACGACACCATGCTAGTAGCCGCCCCTGTGCGCGGACAAATGACTCCTTGCGCCGCATGCATGCCCTGAGGTCATGCGTGGGAACAACGACAATGACAACGACAACGACAGCTCAGATCGACGGCATCGCCGCCACCTCGGCGCGCAGCCAGTTGCGGAACGCCGCGATGGCGTAGTCGTCGGCCCGCTCCTTGCGGTACAGCAAGCAGTAGTCGCCGCCGCTGGTGATGCGCTCGCGCACCGGCACGGCCAGCCTGCCGGAGGCGATCTCCTCGGCCACCAGCACGTCGGGCACCAGCGCGATGCCGCGGCCTTCGATGGCGGCCCGCACCGACATGAAGAAATGCCCGAAATGCAGGGCCTGCGCGCCGGCCGCGTAGGGCACGTCCAGCGCGGCAAACCAGTCGGGCCAGGCATGCGCGCGGGAGTCGGTGTGAATCAGCGGCAGCCGCGCCAGCGCGGCCGGACTGGCAGGCAGCCGGCCTTTCACCAGGCCCGGCTTGCACACCGGCACCAGGCTATCGGGAAACAGCGGCTCCGCGGCCACGCCCTTCCATTCATCCGTCATCACCAGGTCGATGCGCGGCGCGCCCTTGCGTGCCCGCTTGCCAGGCGGCTTGCCCACGCGGATGGCCACGTCCACTTTGTCGCGATCGAAAGAAACCGGGTCGATCGACGTGATCAGCCGGATCTCGATGGCCTGGTGCGCCTGCGTAAAGTTGACCAGCCTCGGCATCAGCCAGGTGGACGCCAGGGTGGGCAGGATGCTGACCAGCAGGCTGCGCGAGTTCCTGGCCCCGGTGAGCTCGCGGGCAACGGTCTCGATCTGGTCGAGCGAGCGCGTCACCACGTCGAACAAGCGCGCGCCCTGCGGGGTGAGTTCGATAGCGCGCGTCAGGCGGTTGAACAGTTTGAGCCCATAGTGCGTTTCCAGGTTCTTGATGTGCCGGCTGATCGCGCTCTGGGTCACGCACAGCTCGTCCGCGGCCAGCGTGAAACTCATGTGTCGCGCGGCGGCCTCGAAAGCGCGCAGCGAAACCAGCGGAGGAAGCGAACGTTTCATGCGGCACCTGGGGGCTAGGGCGGGGGCGAGGGACGCATCAGTATAAGTCATGCGTATGTGCAATCAAGTCGTTTGCTGAAAAGATCCGCGACGCCGAGTATTCCTCTCAGGCAAGAAAAATGCGTCAACAGAAAAACAAAGCCCCAGACAAAAGACAAAGCCAGAAAAAGGAGTCCACATGACAGCCACGCCCGGCGAGGAGCGCCCCCTGCTCTCGGTATCCGGTCTTTCCAAGCGATTTGGAGCGACCTGCGCATTGCGCGGCGCCGATCTCACCGTGCGCCCCGGCGAGGTGCATGCGTTGATGGGCGAAAACGGTGCAGGCAAGAGCACGCTGGTGAAGATGCTCGTCGGCGCGCTGCGCCCGGATACGGGCACCATCCTGCTGCGCGGCCAGCCGGTTGCCTTTGGCTCCGTGCGCGACGCCATCGCGGCCGGCGTGATTCCCGTGTACCAGCATGCCACCGTGTTCCCGGACCTGACGGTTGAGCAAAACCTGCATGCGTTCGACGTGGCCCGGGCGGGCACGCTGCGCGCTGGCGCCCGCCTGCCCCTGCAACGCTACCTGGACACGGCGCGGCGCATCGGGCTGGAGCTCAACCCGCGCCAGCTGGTGTCCGGCCTGTCGATGGCCGAGCGGCAGTTGCTGGAGATCGCGCGCGGCGTGGCGCGCAAGTGCGAGGTGCTGATCCTCGACGAGCCAACCGCCGCGCTTAACGCGCATGAAGCCGACCGCCTGTTCGCCGCAGTCGCCCGCCTCAAGGACGAAGGCAAGGGCATCGTCTTCATCAGCCACAAGCTGGGCGAGATCAAGCAGGTCTGCGATGCCATCACCGTGCTGCGCGATGGCTTTACCGTGGTGGATGCGGTACCGGTGGCCGCCATGACGCCGCACGAGATCGTCGAGGCCATGGTGGGGCCGGTGGCCGAGCGCCCGCCGCGCGAGCTACCGGCGGTGGGCAACACGCGGCTGCGGGTTGAAGGCATCGCCTGCGGCGAGCTGCTGCGCGACGTCACGCTGTCGGTGGGACGGGGCGAGATCGTCGGGCTGGCCGGCCTGATTGGCTCGGGTGCGATCGAGCTGGGCGAAGTGCTGAGTGGCAGCCGGCCGCCCTGCGCCGGCACCATCCGGGTCGACGAACTGGACCTGACGGCAACGTCGCGCCAGCGCTTCAAGCTAGGCGGCGTGGGACTGATCCCGGCCGACCGCAGCAGCGACGGCATCTTCCCGGGGCTCAACTGCGCCGCCAACGCGGTGGCCTCAACCTACGCCTCCATCTCGGACCATCTCTTCGTCTCCGATGCCATGGAGGTCGGCGCAAGCGAGCGCCTGTTCGCGTCGCTGCGGGTGCGCCCGGGCGATCCGGCCCTGGACGTCAGCGCGCTGAGCGGCGGCAACCAGCAAAAGCTGCTGGTGATCCGCAACCTGCTGCTGCCCGGGCTGAAGGTGCTGGTGGTAATCGAGCCCACACGCGGCGTCGACGTGAACGCCCGCGAGGCCATCCACGATGCGCTGGTGGACGCGGCGCGCCGTGGCGTCTGCGTGATCGTGGCGTCCAGCGATATCGACGAGGTGGTGGCCTTGTCGCACCGCATCTTGGTGATGCGCCACGGCCGCATGGCCAGGGTGTTTGCGCGCGGCGTGGCATTGCAGCAGGTGATCGCCTGCACCACCGGCGCCAACGATTGCGATGACAGCATGCAACCCACGCACGAGGAGGCACATCATGGCCTGGCTTAGGAAGTGGCCGGCATCGGCCTGGGTCTGCCTGGCGCTGTTCGTGGTCTGCGTGATTGTGGTGCCGCGCTTTGGCACCGGCGGCAACATCTTCAACCTGGCGCGCGTGCTGGCGGTGCTGCTGCTGGTGGCGATCGGCCAGGGCCTGGTGATCGTGGTGCGCGGGCTGGATTTTTCCGTGGGCTCCGGGGTGGCGCTGTTCAGCGTGGTGGCCGTGCTGAGCATGCCGGCTATCGGCGTGGGCGGCGCGTTTGCCGCCGGCGCGCTGGCGGTGCTGGCCCTTGGCGCGCTCAATGGCACGCTGGTTGGTGTCTTGCGCATCCCCGCCTTTCTCGCCACGCTCGGAACCATGATTGCGGTGCACGGCTTGTGCGGCGTTCTGGTGGGCGGCGTGCCGCTGGATGCCCCCGCCAGCGTGGACTTCTCCGCGCTGGGCCGGGGGCAGTGGCTAGGCCTGCCGCTGCCGCTGTGGCTGGCCGGCGCCGCGCTGCTGGTCGTGGGCGCGCTCACGCGCTACACGGCGCCGGGCCGCGAATGGTATCTGGTGGGCAGCAACCCCCAGGCCGCGCACCTGGCGGGGATCGCGGTGAAGCCGCGCGTGCTGCAGGCCTACCTGGCCAACGCTGTGCTGGTGGCAATCGCCGGCGCGGTGCTGACCTCGCGGCTCGGCTCGGGCCAGCCCAACCTCTATCCCAACCTGCCCTTCGAGGCGATCGCCGCGTGCGCCATCGGCGGCATCCCGCTCACCGGCGGCAAGGGCGGCCCGTTGCACGCGCTGTTTGGTTGCCTGATCCTGGCCATGGTGGGCAATGCGCTGGTGCTGGTCAATTTCCCCAGCTACATCCAGAGCGTCCTGCTTGGCGTGCTGATCCTCGCGGCCGTGCTGCTCCAGCAACTGCGCGGCCGCGCACCGCGCACGCGCCCGCTGCCCAGCCTTCCTGCCAACGCATCTTGAGCGCACGAACATGAACACGCAACGACTGATGTCCCTGCAGGCTCGCACCGGTGCCGCCCTGTCGGCCTTCTCGCCACTGCGCGTGCCCGCGCTGCGCAAATCCACCGGCCTGTTGGCCTGCGCGGGCCTGTGGCTGGTGATGGGCGTGATCTCGCCCGGCTTCGCCACCTCGGACAACCTGGCCAATATCGTTTCGCAAAGTGCCGTGCTGCTGTTGCTCGCACTCGGGCAGATGCTGGTGGTGGTGACGCGCGGCTTCGATATCTCGGTGGGCGCCGTGGCGGTGCTGTCGTCCATCGTGATCGCGCAGACGGCCGCGCCGTTCGGCGAAGTGCCCGCCATCCTGCTAGGCACGGGCGCCGGGCTGGCGGTGGGGCTTTGCAATGGCTACCTGATTGCCTGCCGCCGCATGGAGCCGATCGTCGTCACGCTGGGCGCCACGCTGATCGTGCGCGGGGTGTCGACCATCGTCTCCGGTGGCGCCGATGCGGTGCCGCTGCCGCCGGGCACGGTGATCCAGTCGCTGGCCTACGCGGCATGGCTGGGCGTGCCGGCGATGGTGTGGCTGGCCGCGCCGGTAGCGGCGCTGGCCTGGCTGCTATGCACGCGCCTGCCGCTAGGCCGCTGGTTCTACATGATCGGCGGCAATCCCGATGCGGCTTTGCTGGTAGGGGTGCCCGTGCGCACCGCCGGTGTGCTGGCTTATGGACTTTGCGGCGCATTGGCCGGGCTGGCGGCGGTGTTCCTGCTGGCGCGCAGCGGCGCCGCGGTGGCGGTCGACGGCGCGGGCATGGAGCTGCAAGCCATTGCCGCGTGCGTGATCGGCGGCGTGGCGCTCAGCGGCGGCAAGGGCGCCGTGTGGCAGGTGATGGCGGGCACGTTGTTCATCCAGGCGTTGCTCAACGGGCTGAACCTGCTCGGCACCTCGCCCTTTGCCTCGGAGATCGTGCTGGGCGCGGTCATCGTATCCGCAGGCTTGCTCGAATACCTGATGCGCAAGGCGGGGTCGCGCCAGGGCTGAATCCTTACCTTCACTGCAACGACATCGAACAGGAGCTTGAATCATGAAGCGAATCAGCATTCCCCGGCTGCGGGCCGCCGTCGCCCTGGCAGGCGCCCTGCTGGCGTGCGGGCCAACCATGGCGCAGAAGGCGCTGACGATCGGCTACGCCACGCCGGACTTGTCATCGTCGTTCTGGATCTCGATGACCTACGGCGTGGAGGATGAAGCGAAGAAGCTCGGCGTTGCGCTGGTCAAGCTCAACGCGGGCGGCGATGCCAACGTCAACATCCAGATCTCGCAATTGCAGGACCTCGCACAGCGCAAGGTCGACGCCATCGTGGTCGGCGCCACCAACGGCGATGCCATCCGCGGCGCGGTGGAGCATGCCATTGGCAAGGGCATCCCGGTGGTGGGCCTCTCCAGCGTGCCCAACAGCGACAAGCTGGCCTCCAGGATCAGCGCGGACCACTACGACATGGGCCGCCTGCAGGCGCAGTGCCTTGGCAAGGCGCTCAACGGCAAGGGCGCGGTGGGCATGATCTCCCAGCAGCAAGGGCAGACCTGGGCCGACCTGCGGCGCCAGGGTTTCCTGGAAACCATCAAGGCGGAATACCCCGGCATCAAGGTGGTGGCGGAGTCGCGCAGCGCGGTCACGCGCAACGGCGCCATCAACCTGGTGGACGACTGGCTGCAGCGCTTTCCCGAGATGAACGGCATCTACTCCGCGGTGGATGACTCGGCGGCGGGCGCGGCGCTGGCGGTCAAGTCCGCCCGTCGCGAGAGCGTCAAGATCAGCGCCTCCAACCTCAGCCCCACCGCGCAGCAGATGCTGCGCAGCGGCGAGCTGGCCTGCTCGTCCGTGCAGCAGATCGTCACGCAGGGCCGCGAGGCGCTCAGGCAGGCCGTGGCCGCCGCCCGCAAGGAGAGCACGACAGCGGTCGTGCGCACGCCGTCCATCATGGCCACGCGCGACAACCTCGCCAAGCTCGATCTTTCCCTGGTGACCGCGCCGAAGGACTATCGTCCATGACGCAGCGGCGCCATCCGATTCCGCATTGCGCAAACTCACTCAGCAAACTCACTCATCCAGCCAGGTCAATAACGCCATGCTTGCTTCTCACGACAGATTTCCCTATTCACCCATCGTCGAACGCCCGCAGTTCGACTGGCCCGGCGGCAAGCGCCTCGCGGTGCATCTGTGCCTGAACCTGGAGCACTTCGCCTACAACACCGGCGGCGGCATCTCCTACTCGCCCGGCATCCCGCACCCCAACACCTACAACTGGGGCTGGCGCGAATACGGCAACCGGGTTGGCGTGTGGCGCATCATCGCGCTGTGCGACAAGCTCGGCATCCCGCTGTCGGTGCTGCTCAACTCCGAGTGCTATGCGCACTGTCCGCAGGTAATCGACGCGCTGCGCAAGCGCGGCGACGAAATCCTGGGCCACGGCCGCACCAACTCGGAGCAGCAGAACAATTTCTCCGAAGCCGAGGAGCGCGAGCTGATCCGCGAGGTAACCGAAGCCATCGCCCACCACGAGGGCAAGCCGCCCGCGGGCTGGCTCAGCCCCGGCGTCAATCCCAGCAACGTCACGCCCGACCTGCTGCAAGAGGCCGGCTACCGCTACGTCCTCGACTGGCCGATGGATGACCAGCCGGTGTGGATCGACACGCGCGGCGGCCGCCTGCTCAGCATCCCCTACCCGCACGAGGTCAACGACATCCCCGCCATCGCGCTGCACGATGCCACGGCGAGCGAGTTCGCCGACATCATCATCGACAACTTCGACGAGATGCTGGAGCAAAGCGTGGAGCAGCCGCTCGTCTACGGCATTTCCATCCACGCCTTCCTGGTCGGCCAGCCCTACCGGCTGCGGCAGTTCCGCCGGGCGATGGAGCACATCCTGCGCCATCGCGACCAGATCTGGCTGACCACCACGGGCGCTATCGCCCAGCACTACATCGGCCTGCCGGGGCAAGACGCCTGAGCGCGGACACACAACAAGATCATCGAGATCATCAAAAGGAGATCAAACAATGTCATTCGACAAGGAACTGCGGGTCGGCATCGCCGGGCTCGGCGCGGTCGGCAAGAAGCTTGTCAAGCAACTCGATGCCGGCGTCTTCGGCCTGCGGCTGGCCGCGGTGGCGGTGCGCGACAAGCAGAAGGCGGCGCAAACGCTGCAAGGCCTGCGCAACGAGGTTGCCATCGTCGGGCTCGGCGAGCTGGCCGACCTGGCGGACGTGGTGATCGAATGCGCGCCGGCGGAGCTCGTCGGCGAGATTGCCGAGCCGGTGCTGCGCGCCGGCAAGACGATGATCGTGCTGAGCTGCGGGGCGCTGCTTGACCGCATGGACCTGGTGGACCTGGCACGCGAGCATGGCGGCCAGATCATCGTGCCGACCGGCGCGCTGCTGGGCCTGGACGCGGTGACCGCTGCTTCGGAGGGCGTCATCCACTCCGTGCGCATGATCACGCGCAAGCCGGTGCGCGGCCTGGTTGGGGCGCCGTTCCTGGTGGAGAACAACATCAATATCGACGACGTGACGGCGCCGATCCAGATCTTCTCCGGCACCGCCCGCGAGGCCGCCAAGGGCTTCCCCGCCAACCTCAACGTGGTGGTTGCGCTGGCGCTGGCCGGCGTCGGCCCGGACAAGACCCACCTGGAAATCTGGGCGGACCCGGCGCTGACCCGCAACACCCACGAAATCGTGGTGGATTCGGATGCGGCGTCGTTCTCCATGAGCATCCAGAACATTCCCACAGAGAACCCCAAGACCGGCCGCATCACCGCGCAAAGCGTGCTGGCGGTATTGCGCAAGCTGCGCAGCCCGCTGCGCGTAGGCACCTGAGCGCAAGTAGAGAAGACCAAACAGGAGCATCGACAATGGATCTAGGCATCAAGGGGCGCATCGCGCTGGTCATGTCGGCGGGCGGCGGGCTGGGCTCGGCCATCGCGCTGGCGCTCGCGGCGGAAGGGGCGGCGGTTGCCGTATCGGACCAGAACCAGGAGGCACTGGACGACACGGTGGGCCGCATCCGCGCAGCCGGCGGGCAGGCATACGGCGTGCGCGCCGATCTTGCCGACCTGGCGAGCGTGACGGCCATGGTGGAGCAGGTCAGGAGCGCACTGGGCGACCCGGGCATCCTGGTCAACAACTCCGGCGGCCCGCCGCCTTCCACGGCCGCGCAAGTCGCGCCGGAGCAGTGGCGCATGCAGTTCGAATCGATGGTGCTGTCGCTGATGCATCTCACGGACCTGCTGCTGCCGGCGATGAAGCGCAAGGGCTGGGGCCGCATCATCACCAGCACCTCGTCCGGCGTGGTCGCGCCGATTCCCAACCTTGGCATGTCCAACACGTTGCGCATGGCCTTGCTGGGCTGGTCGAAGACGCTGGCCAACGAGGTGGCCGCCCACGGCATCTGCGTCAACGTGGTGCTGCCCGGGCGCATCGCCACGGACCGCATCCGCGCGCTGGACGAAGCCCGCGCCCGGCGCGAGGGCAAGACCTATCAAGACATCGTGGCGGCCAGCACCGGATCGATTCCCGCCGGGCGCTACGGCCGGCCCGAGGAGTATGGCGACGTGGTGGCCTTCCTGGCCAGCGAGCGCGCCGCCTTTGTCACCGGCTCCGTCGTGCGCGTCGACGGCGGCATGATCCCGAGCATCTGAGCACTTATCTCCCGAGGAAGCACAGCATGGAAACCACCCACGTAGCCCGCAGCGCCGCCGAGCGCGAAGCGATCCGCCAGCGATTCCTGTCGGTCGACACCTCCAACGTTGCCGACGTGCTCGACACGCTCGGCCTGTTCGACCAGGGGCTCTCGTCCGCCTTTACGCCTTTCCCCGCCAACGGCGGCAAGCTGGCCGGCTGGGCCTACACCATCCGCGGCCAGATGTCGCCATACGCGCTCGGTGGCGACCCGGACAAGATGAAGGCCTGCGCGGGCGTGTGCGCCGGCGATGTTACGGTCTGGAGCGGCGACGGCGAAGGCGTCTGCTACTTCGGCGAGCTGATCGCCATTGGCATGAAG
Source organism: Cupriavidus sp. 8B (assembly GCF_054589115.1). Lineage (NCBI taxonomy): Bacteria > Pseudomonadati > Pseudomonadota > Betaproteobacteria > Burkholderiales > Burkholderiaceae > Cupriavidus > Cupriavidus sp. 8B. The sequence continues at coordinate 14,820 of NZ_BAAILO010000323.1, forward strand.
GAGCGCGGCTGCGTCGGCTCGCTGATCGATGGCGGCATTCGCGATATCCGCTGGATCGCCGAGCAGGCTTTCCCGGTGTTCGCGCGCTACCGCACGCCGGTGCAGTCGATTGCCCGCTGGAAGGTCAACGGATGGCAAGTGCCCGTGAGCATCCGCGGCGCGACCTCGCAATGGGTGCAGGTGCGCCCGGGCGACTTCGTGCTGGGCGACGAAGACGGCGTGCTGGTGATCCCGCACGAAGTGCTGGACACCGTGCTGCTCGAGGCGGAGCGCCTGACCGAGCAGGAGCGCAGCATCCGCGTGGAGCTGCAGCAAGGGCTCAGCCTGGCCGATGCGCTGGCCAAGTATGGGCATGTCTGAGCTCGCGGCACTGGCGGCGCAGGTGGCGCAGGTGGCGCAGCGCGCGGCGGATCTCGGGCTGCGGCTCGATAGCCGCCGCTGCGGCGAGATCGCGGCTGCGGCCGCGCCGGTGCTGCAAGCCGTGCGTGCCTTGCCGGTGGGCGATGCTGATCTTCAAGCGCAGCCACGGCCATACACGCACTGGCTGAGGCCATGCGCCGCCGCGCCAGGAGGACGATGACCGACCCCACCCTCCTGAGCGTCGCCGAGTTGCGCATGGCGCTGGCCCACCGGCGCCTGTCACCCACCGCGCTGGTGCAAGCCTGCCTGCGGCGGGCCGCGGCGGCGCACGCCGTCACGCATTGCTTTGCCGCGCTGGACGACGCGGGCGCGCTCGCCCGCGCCATCCAGCTGGAGACGCACAGCGCGGCCGGCGCTGCCCAGGCGCCCCTCTGGGGCATCCCGTTCGCCCATAAGGATGTGCTGGCCGACCCCGCTCGGCCGCCGCGCGCGGGCTCGTTGTTCGACGACCTGATCGACGATCCGGCGGCGGCTCGACGGCCAGCGGCCGTGCTCGAAGCCATGCACCTGTCCGGCGCAATTGGCCTGGGCGCCACTGCGCTCGACGAACTCAGCTACGGCGCCACCGGCCTGAACGATCACTACGGCCACTGCCGCAACCCGTGGGATCCGCGCTGCATCACCGGCGGCTCGTCGGGCGGCGCGGCGGCGGCGGTCGCGGCGCACGCGGCGCCGTTCGCCATCGCGGCGGACACCGGTGGCTCGATCCGCATCCCGGCATCGATGTGCGGCGTGGTCGGCCTGAAACCCACATGGGGCCGCATCTCCACGCGCGGCGCCGTCCCGCTGTCGCCGTCGCAGGACACGCTCGGCATCATCGCCCGAACCGCCAAGGATTGCGCGGCGGTGCTCGACGCGCTGGATCCAACGGCCGCGCGGGCCACCACGTTCGACCGCGTCAGCAGCCTCAGCAGCCCGCTGGCAGGCCTGCGCATCGGCATTGCCCGGCACCCGTTCTTCGAGGTGGCGCATGACGACGGCGCCACGGTGATTGCCCGCGCCTTGCTAGCGTTCGAGTCGCTGGGCGCCCGCTTGCATGAGCAGACCGTGCCCGGGGTCGAGGCCTGCGATGCGGCGGCCACCGTGGTGACGTGGCGCGAAGCGATAGCGCTCCACGGCAAGCGCCTGCGTGGCCACGCCGATCGCCTCGCCCATGCCACGCGGCTGCGGCTGGAGACGGCGCTGGCGGCCGGCCCCGACGATTACGCGCGCGCCCTGGCCTACCGGCCGCTGGCGCTGCGGGCCTTTGTCGATCACGTCTTCTCGGCATGCGATGTGCTGGTGGCGCCCAGCGTTGCCGTGCCAACGCCGCGGATCGCATCCGTGGCGCAAGACGCCGCGCAAGCGGTGCGCGTGACGACCTCGCTGCTGCGCGCCAACCGCTGCATCAGCTATCTCGGCCTGCCTGCCGTGTCGCTGCCGGTGGGATTCACGCCTGACGGCCTTCCCGTAGGCTTGCAGCTGATCGGCAGGCCCTGGGCCGAGGGCACCCTGCTTGGCGCCTGCGCCGCATTCCAGCAAGCCACCCAGTGGCACCGTATCGAACCCGTGCTCAATGGCCTGGAAGTGCCCAGCAGCGGGGCGGAGCCGGGCAACGGGTAAGCACCTGAAAAGCCAAGCCGGCGCGATGGTAGACTCGGCACAGCCCCAACCCGTGCGGCCGCCTCTATAATCCGCGCTCCCGGCCAACCATCGCAGATATCTCGCCTCATGCTCAAGGAAACAGCGGAAGCCCGCCCGACACGCCGGTACGTGGAGAAACGCGAGGCGATCCTCGACGCCGCTGCCCGGCTGTTCAACCGCAAGGGCTTGCGCGGCGCCACGCTCTCGGACGTGGCGCAGGAAGTCGGCCTGAGCACCAACAGCATCACCTACTACTACCGCAAGAAGGAAGACCTTGTGGTGGCGTGCCTGATGCGCACCATCGACGAAATCGCGGGCATCGCCGACGCCACGGCCGGCGAGCCGCTGCCGCAGGCCAGGGTGCGCCGCTTCATCGCGCTTTTTTTCGAGCGGCTGGCCAAGACGGCAACGGGCGAGCGCCCCGAGCTGATGAGCTTTCGCGAAATCCGCTCGCTGCCCGACACCCACGCGGATGTCGCCTTCGCGGCCTACACGGACATGTTCCGGCGCATCCGCAAGGTGTTGCGCAGCGATACGCCCAAGGACCCCGCGCAACGCAGTGCCCTGAGCGCGGCGGCGCACTTGCTGCTGTCGCTGACCAGCGGCGCGATGACCTGGGTGGAGCGCTACGAGCCGGAGGACTATCCGAAGGTAGCGGACACGGTCGTGGATATCCTGCTCAACGGACTTGCATCGCCGTCAACCAGATGGGACAGCACCACCACCGGAACGCCGCCCCCTGCCGTCGCGGATACCACCCAGGAAGCCTTCCTGCGCGCCGCCACGGAACTGCTCAACGAGCTGGGCTATCGCGGCGCTTCCGCCGACCGCATCTCCGCGCGGCTCAACCTCACCAAGGGATCCTTCTATCACCACAACGAGAACAAGGACGACCTGATCTCCGCCTGCTTCGACCGCATGTTCTCGGTGATCCGGGACGCGCAGACCAAGGTGGAAGAAGGCCCCGGCACCGGCTGGGACAAACTCTGCGCGATCGCGCGCGCGCTGGTCAGCTATCAGTTCTCCAGCCAGGGGCCGCTACTGCGGCTGACCATCTACGGCGCGCTGCCTGAGGAGATGCGCAAGGAGAAGATGCTGACGATGAACCGGCTGTCGGCACGGTTTGTGCGGTTCCTGGTGCAGGGCATGCAGGATGGGTCGATCCGGGCGTTGGATCAGACGGTTGCTGCGTTGCAGGTGAATGGGATGATCAATGCGGCGGTGGAGTTGAAGAGGTGGGTGCCGGATGCGTCTGGGGAGAATGCGGCGGATTTGTTTGTTAGGCCTTTGTTTATGGGGATAATGGGGGATATTGGGGGCTGATGTGTTGGAGGATTTGGTAGGCTTGTGGCCCCGCTGACGCGGGGAGTATCTCTTCTGGGCGGGGTTTTGATGCTTCTAGCTGCTGTCGCGGCTGGGCGATTTTGATGGTTGATGGGCTGGACGTGTTTTGGCGCTTCTAGCTGCTGTCGCGGCTGGGCGGTGTTGCCGTTTTAGAACGTGTGAGATGTCACTTTTCTTTACTCGTAAAGAAAAGTAACCAAAAGAAAGCGATCCTTGCAGGAGGCTGGCTTATTGGGGTTACGTAGCCCGGTGGTTTCGTCGTCAGGCCCCGGGTTTTAATTGACTCATGCCGTTACCGGTTTGAATGGCCACGATCCTGTTAATGACGCCGGTTTCGTGGTGAGGCCCCCGGTAGCAGCATCCCTGCCCATTCACCCATCTGCCGGTACCGGCGCAAAGCGCCACGATATATCACGCCGTGATGGTTTCGTGGTGGGGTGGGCGCGGTGGTAATCTCCTCGGAATTATTTTTTCGGTGCCACCGCGCCCACGACGCAAACGGGACGCTTGCAACTTCGTGGCCGGTGACTCCGCGAGCGACAGACGGCCTGAAATTCGTGGTGGCCGCTACCGGGGGGACCACCACGAATCTCTGGGCATGGGCAGGGTCGTGGTGATCTAAACTGGTAACGGCACGAGTCCATTAGCACCCGGGGCCGTACGACGAAACCATTGGGGTCCCCAATGACGCCACGCCAGCCTCCTGCAAGGATCGTTTTCTTTTGGTTACTTTTCTTTGAGGGTGAGGACAAATTCAGGCATTGGTCAATCGGCGTACGAGCAAACGTGCCTGAGATAGCCAGACCCAGGCG
>NZ_BAAILO010000324.1:0-492 GCF_054589115.1 Cupriavidus sp. 8B
GGATGGGTTCAACGATGTGTGCCATTTGAATGCCTTAATAGTTGCGCGAGGCAAGCATCCCCCGCAAGCGGGGGCGTGCCCCGCAAGGGAGAAGAGACAGAAGGAGAAAGGAAGAAGGCCCGAGAACCCGGACTAAGTCATTAGCGCGTCAGCCGGTAACCGCTACCACCTGAAACCAGGTAGAGGCGTTCACCAGACACGAACTGTTGGTCGGCATCCTGCGTGACGGCCAGCTGGCGGCCATTGTCCGTGCGGACAATGACCTCCACGCCATCCCGCCGGCTGAACCGGTCCGCTGCCACCTGGGCAACGACGCCGGAAACCGTGCCGGACATCGCACCAGCCAGATAGCGGCCGTTGCCATTGCCGATCACGTAGGCGCCCAAAATCGCGCCGACTACCGCGCCGGCGACGCCAGGAAAACCACTGCTGGCCGATACGGGGCCGTCATTGCCGACGATGCTAACTGGCCGCACTCGGACAACAGTTACC
>NZ_BAAILO010000325.1:0-200 GCF_054589115.1 Cupriavidus sp. 8B
TATTTGCTGCGGGCAAGGGTGTCGTCACCGGCTTTCAGCAACGCCTTGTGCTCCTGCTTTCTGACTTTGTCCACCGCCTCAATGACATGGCGCATGATGTGGAAGCGGTCAAAGACCATCTTCTCGTCTGCACCAGGCACATTGGCCTGGCAGGCGTTGATGTAGGCCGGCCACATGTCCAGGCTGATAGCGTCAATGGC
>NZ_BAAILO010000326.1:0-17242 GCF_054589115.1 Cupriavidus sp. 8B
CATCACCACCCGGCTGGTCACGCCGATCTTCTTGCCGATCACGCGCTCGCCCGCATCCAGGCGGTGCTGCACCATGGCCAGCTGGATGCGGTAGGCGTCGTCGATGGACAACTCGGGATAGCGCTCGGTGAGCGGCGCGACGGCCTGGCGGTCGGACAGCGCGCGGTGCAGGCTGGCACCAATATCAACGATTTGTTCGGGTTTCATGGCCTGCCTCACAGTTTCACGCACACATTGCGCAGTTCGGTATAGAACTCCAGCGAATGCACCCCGCCCTCGCGGCCGATGCCGGATTGCTTGGCGCCGCCAAAGGCGGTGCGCAGGTCGCGCAGGAACCAGGCGTTGATCCAGCAGATGCCGACATCCAGGGCGCTACCCATGCGGTGGGCGGTGCCGAGGTCGGACGTCCACACGGTGGCGGCCAGCCCGTAAGGCGTGTCGTTGGCAAGCCGGATCACCTCTTCCTCGGTATCGAACGGCGCGATATGGCAGCAGGGGCCGAAGATCTCCTCGCGGATCACAGCCGAATCTTCGGGCAGACCGGTCCAGATGGTGGGCTGCACCCAGGCGCCTTCGGCCAGGGCGCCGGGCATGTCGGGCACGCCGCCGCCGGTGACCACGGTGGCGCCAGCGTCTGCCGCCTTCTTGTAGTAGGAGAGCACTTTGGCGCGATGCTCCAGCGACACCAGCGGGCCCATGTTCACGCCCTCGTCACCCGGCCGGCCCACGCGCAAGCCCTCGGCCTTTGCCTTGAGCGCCGCGACGAAGCGCTCGAAGATCGGCCGCTGCACATAGACGCGCTCGGTGCCCAGGCACACCTGCCCGCTGTTCTCGAAGGCCGAGCGGGTGATGCCGGCCACGGCCTTGTCGAAATCCGCATCGGCGAAGACGATGCCGGCGTTCTTGCCGCCCAGCTCGAACGAGACCGGGCGCACGCCATTGGCGGCGGCCTTCATGATGGCCTCCCCGGTACGGGTCTCGCCAGTGAAGGTGATGCCGTTCACATCCGGATGCGCGGTCAGGAAGGCGCCGGCGGATTCCGGCCCGAAACCGTGGACCACGTTATAGACACCCGGCGGCACGCCGGCCTCGTTCATTACCTCGCCAAGCAGCGTGGCGGTAGCCGGCGTTTCCTCGGACGGCTTGACCACCACCGTGTTGCCACAGGCCAGCGCCGGGCCGACCTTCCAGGTCATCAGCAGCAGCGGCAGGTTCCACGGGCACACCACGCCGATCACGCCGCGCGGCGAGCGCACCGCGTAGTTGATGGCCTCGCCGCCGTCCGGCGTGGCCATGGCGAAGCTCTCGGTGGGCACGTTCTTGATCAGGTCGGCGAACACCTTGAAGTTGGCCGCGCCGCGCGGGATGTCGATGTGGCTGGCGAGGGAGTGCGGTTTGCCGGTGTCGGCGATCTCGGCTTGCAGGAAGTCGTCGAAGCGCCGGTTGATGCCGTCTGCCACCGCATGCAGCAGCTCGACGCGTTGCGCCACGGTCATCTTGCCCCAGGGACCCTTGAGCGCATGCTTTGCCGCGGCCACGGCGGCATCGACCTCGGCCTGCCCGGCCTCGTGGACATGCCCGATCAGGCTGTTGTCGACCGGGTTGCGGTCGTCGAACTGGCGATTGGTGGCCACCCATTCGCCGTTGATGAAGTTGCGGAATTGTTTCATGCAATTGCCTCGATGACTGATTTTGAAAAGGAATGGTCCCGTCCTGCCTAGGGCGCGTCGGACCCGAGCAGCACAGCGGCTGCCGCGGTCTGTCGTCTCTGTGCCGCGGACAAGCAGGCCAGGGCAATCGCCCCGAGCACGGGAGGGAACGCGATAAGCTGGAACAGCGTCCGTGTATCGGCGAACAGCGTCATCAACATGCCGCCACTGATGGCACCGACGATGGACCCGATGCGCCCCATGGCCAGTGCCCAACTGACACCGGTAGCGCGTATTTGCGTCGGGTACAGCGTTGCGGCCAGCGCGTTCATGCCGGTCTGCCCCCCGACCACGCCGAAACCGGCGCAGAACACTGCGACTGCCAACCAGCCTGGCGTGTCAATCGTCAATCCGATCGCACCCAGGGCAAGGCTGGAACCCAGATACGATGCCGCTAGTACGTAATATGGGTTGAGCCGGTCCATCAACCGCGCCAGTACCAGGGCACCAATGGTGCCGCCCAGCGGCGCCATGGCCGCAATCCGCGCCGCAGCGCTGATGGGATGGCCGGCCTCGCGCATGATGGTGGGCAGCCAGCTGGAAAGGAGATAGAACACGAACAGCGAGCAGAAGTAGGCCACCCAGAGCAACACCGTACGCTGCAGCAGCCCGGCGGCCAGCAGTTGGCGCACGGACGCTTTCGCCACGGCCACATCATGGGTGGCGACGATAGTGTGATTGCGCCAGCGCGCGTCGCCACAGATTCTTTCCACAAATCGATGCAACTGCCCCTGGTGCGCGGGTCGTCCCGCCAGATAGCGCACCGACTCTGGCAAGGCAACCGCGAGGAACGGCAGCAACAGCAGTGGCATGGCGCCGCCCAGCACCAGTACACTGCGCCACCCATGGGCCACGATAAGCTGCGCGGCAAGCTCGCCACCAAGGGCAAAGCCCCCCGTGAAGCCGCAAAAGCTGAGCGTGACGAGGAACATCCGGTGCCGCTTGGGCGCGTATTCGGATGTCAACGCGATTGACGTCGGCATGGCGCCGCCCAATCCCAGCCCCGTCAGGAAACGCAGGGCAATCAGCATCTCCAGGGAGGTCGATGCGGCTGACACCACAGTGCCAAGGCCGAAGATCGCAACGCAGAGCAACATCACCCGCTTGCGGCCAATCCTGTCCGCCAGTGGCCCGATCAACAAGGCGCCTACCAGCAGGCCGAGCAGGCCAGCACTGAACGCCGGCGCCATGGCCGAAACGGCCAGGCCCCATTCGTGCCGCAACGCCGGAGCGATATAGCCGATCGCGGCCGTGTCGAATCCATCGATCGCGACGATCAACCCGCACAAGGCCAGCACCGCGATCTGGAATCGAGACAAACGGCTTTGGTCCACTATGTATTCGATATCGACTATCTTGTCTTCCTTCATGTCTCACTCCATGGGCAGATCGTGCTGCCTCATCTGTTTGTCGGAAACCCAATCGTCTGGTGAACGCTAGGCCGATACCATCGCCATGCTTTCCGAATCGCCGGCCGTCAGGTATTCCCACATCCGTTCGAAGATCCGGCCAACGCGGGTGGCCCGCAATTCGGCGTCCGCCTGCGGGATGACAGCGGCACGGTCGCTCAACCCGGCACCGCGCAACGCGAGATCCATGCGTGCCGCATCCTCCAGGTACCAAGTCAGTACCACCGCATCCTCCAGCGAGCCGCCGGCAACCACGGCGCCGTTGCCCCGCATCACCACCGCGCTGGCCATGCCCAGGGTTTCGGCTACCGCTGCAGCCTGCTCAGGCGTGCGGACCAGCTGCGGGTCGTCCCACAGCGGCACCCCAGCCGAAAAGTAGGTGCCGATGCCGTGCAGGCAACGCGGTGTCAAGCGTGCCGCCGACAACGCCATCACGGCTGGCGGCATGCTACGCACGACGCCGCCAATGTGCGGATGCCGCCGGTAGATCTCCTGATGAATGCGAACTTCGCCCAGCACGCCTTCAGGAAGCGCCTCGTGGACATTCACCACCGTGCCGGTGTCGCTTGCCCCGATCAGCCCCATCGGCTTGGCCGCACAAACCAGAAACGCGCTTGGGCTGAGGCGCACACTGCAATGTCCATAGGCATGGGCGAGATGAGCCCGGCCGATCGCCCGCGCGGCCACACCCAGGAGGCGTTGTTGCGCATCGATGGCACCAGTGTGTGGGAGAGTGGAGGTCGTGCTCATGAGCGAAACTCGGCGATGTCCGGCTTGGCACCCCACATGCAGAAGGATGACGAAGTACCGTTGGGGAAATGGCGAGGGCGGTAGGTCTTCTCGTCTTCCAACGAGATGGTCCTGACGCCGGTCGAGTACTCGTAGATCATGCCGTCCGGGCCTTCGAAATAGAGGAACATGGCGCCCGACGTGGGATGCCGCCCCGGCCCGAACAGGATGCGCACGCCCCGTTCGCGCAACAGGTAGTAAGACCGCATCAGGTCGTCGATACTCTCCACCTGGTGATTGATATGCTGGACGCCGGCGTAAGCGGAAGGGAACAGCGCGATCTTGTGGTGGATCTCGTCGATCCGCAGCAACGGCGCCTCGCCGATCCAGTCACTTACCTTGGCATTGCAGAGCCCCGTCCAGAAGGTTTCGTCGCGCGCTGGACTGGTCGAGCGCAAGCCGATGTGGCTAAAGCCGGTGATGCCGGCATCGCGCGATGGAAAATAACGGCGACCGCTGTGGTCGGGGGCGACAACGAGGTCGATGCTGTTGCCTGACGGATCACGAAAGTTGATGAAGGCGCCAACGCGGCGTAGTTCGCACTGCTCTTTCGAGCCGGTGACGACACGCATGTCGTTGCGATCGAGCACATCGGCGGCCGCGGAAAGCTCGATGGGAGACGCCACCTCGAAGGCCGCAGTGTGGTCTTGGGGATCGCCCTCGAAATAGCACAGCGTGTGGTCACGGCTATCCGAGCGGAAGTAGATGGCCCCATTCTCGCGATGCGCGACTTCCAGGCCCAGCACTTGCGTAGCGTACTGTTCGCAACTCTGCAGGTCGCGCGTCCCAAGACGCACATAACGAATATCGGAAAGATGGATCATTGGGTCTCCTGTTGATCGCCGCCGGCAGATCGCGAAGCAGGAGTAATCGGGCACGCGCTTCCCCGGTCGCAGGGTGAACCGGCCTGGCTGCGTTTGTCTCCTGCCCCCGCAGGCGTTGACGCTGATGCATCGTCCTGTCGGCTGGTTTTGTGCAAATGTAGCCGCGCCGAATGCATAGACAAAGCAAATTGTTATAATTCAGATTATTTGCTTCTCAAATATCAATGCGACTCGATCTGAATTTGCTGCGGGTCTTGCTAGCGATCTACGACACCGGCAGTGTGACGGCAGCGGCCAAGCGCTTGAAGATGAGCCAGCCGGCGGCCAGCGCCGCCCTCTCCCGGTTGCGCGAGTCATTGGGAGATGCCCTGTTTATCCGGCAGGCTGATGGCATGTCGCCTACGCCCCGCGCACAAAGCCTGGCGGGCAAGGCAAGGGAAGTTCTGGACGCCATCGATCACGATATCCTGCGGGCGCCGGATTTTGATCCGCGGGTGTGCAACGATGAATTCGTCTTTTGCCTGAGCGCGATCGGAGAGATCGTGTTTCTGCCAAAGCTGGTGCAACACATCCGCGCTACGGCCCCATCGGCGCGCATTCGTGGCGTCAGCCTCGCTCCCGCCCAGTTGGAAGAAGCCTTGCGGGCCGGCGAGGTCGATCTGGCGCTGGGCTATTTCCCGGATCTACGCAAGGCCGAATACTTCCAGCGCCGCCTGTTTTCGCACGACCTTGTCTGCATGGTGCGCACGGGGCATCGGATCAAAGGACCGCGCATGACCTTGGCGCAGTTCCAGGCTGCGGAACATGCATTCGTCAAGGATGGAAGCCGCACCCAGGAGATGTTTGAAGAGGCTCTCGCCAAGCGAGGCATCCAGCGCAGCATCGTGTTGCATACCGCGCACTATATGAGCATTCCCACCATCATCGCCGAATCCGACCTGGTGGTCGTGCTGCCGCGTACGGTCGCCAATGTGTTTGCCGACTCCCAAAGGGTGCGTATCGTAACGCCTCCAGTTGAAATTCCGCGTTACGATCTAAAAGTGTACTGGCACCGGCGCTTTGCCAAGGATCCCAAATCGAAATGGCTGCGCTCCGTGGTCACAGAGGTTTTCGCCACCGATGTCGACTGAGCAAATTGGGGCTGTCCTGGATGTGGCGGCCAACACCAGATTCCACATGGGGTATGCGGTTCAAACTTCAACGAATCTCGGGAGCGGTGACAGCACCCCTACGAAAACAGGATTAGCGTCGCCCTCAATCCAGGGTGGTTGTCGGTCAATTCAAGCACGCCTCCGTGCTGCTTGGCGACTGCGGCCACGAGACTGAGCCCCAATCCCACACCCGGCGTACTGCGACTTGCGTCGCCGCGGTAGAAGCGCTCCAGGACTTTGGGCTTCTCTTCGTCGGGGATGCCAGGCCCGTCGTCCGACACGGCGATCACCACCGCCCCGTCCGGGCGGCGCGACGCCTCGACCGTGATCGTTCCATTCTTCTGGGCATACTTAAGCGCGTTGTCGATCAGGTTCCCGACCGCCTGTGCAAGCAGCAGTGGATCGCCGGCCAGCGCGAGCGGCCCGGGCGACGCGAAAGAAAGCGCGACCCCTTTCAGTTCTGCGACGGGTTGGTAGAATTCGGCGGCTTCGCCTGCCACCGTTGATGCATCGACTTCAATGAAGCCGGACCGGCGCATGCCGGAGTCGATCTCCGCCAGGCGCAGCAGGGCGTTGAAGATACCAATAACGCGGTCCACGTCGGCGATTGCGCTATCGATCTCGGCGAAGGTTTGCTCCGGACGGGGCCGGGTCACCGACAGCTCCTCCAGGCGGTAACGCAATTCCGCCAAAGGCGTGCGCAGGTCATGCGCGATCGCATTCGACACGTTTCGGATGCCCTCGACCAGGTGCTCGATGTGGTCGAGCATGCGATTTTCCGTCTCCACGAGCGTGTTGAGCTCGTTTTCACCGCCATAAGCCGGCAACCTGTGTGCGAGATTTCCTTGCATGATGGCGGAAGCCGTCTGGTTGATGTCGTGTACCTTGGAAAGTATGGTGCGACGAACCAGCGCCCCCCCTGCCACGCCAAGCAGCAAGACGATGCTGGCAGCGCCCGCCAGGCCATACAGGAACAATGATTCGAGCTTTTCAAACCGGCTGACGTCTCGCCCCAGCAAAAGGTGATAGCCGCCGGGAAGCGCATTGTTCAACAGCACGGCTCTTACCACTCGGCCCCCAACGTCAATTGACGCTACGTGCGTCCCTGTTGATTCGGGAACCTCGCGCGGCCATGCAGGCAGGTTGCCGGCACGCCTCGACCATGTCGGATCGGTGAGCAGAATGATCGTGTTCTCCACGTCCTCGAGTTGCCCGCCCACTCGCGTCTCGATTGCTGCGGCAAGCGCATCGGCGCCCTGCTTGGCAAAGAGGTTCATCATGCTTTGCGCTTCGGCCTGAAGCACCTCGGTTCGACTTTGCTCGATCGTGTTGCTCCAGGCATACCAGAGCGGTGTGGCGAACAGGGCGAGCACAACCAGGCTCACCGCGACATAGCCGAGCGCTACGTTTAGCGCGGAAAAGCGCAGAAGCTTAGTCATCGGCCGTTAGCATGTAGCCGGCATTGCGAATGGTCCGCAGCAATTGCCGAGCGCTGCCGGCATCGAGCTTCTGCCGCAGTTTGCTGACGTGGACGTCCACGACATTGGTCTGTGGGTCGAAGTGATAGTCCCACACGTTCTCCAGCAGCATGGTCCGCGTCACCACCTGGTTGGCATGGCGCATCAGGTACTCGAGCAGCTTGAATTCGCGCGGTTGCAGCGCGACGGTCTTGCCGGCGCGCGTTACCTTATGGGACAGCAGATCCATGGACAGGTCGTCGAGCGTCAGAGTGGTCTCTGCGCGACCGTCCTGTGAACGCCGCAGGAGCGCGTCGAGGCGTGCCAGAAGCTCGCCGAAGGCAAATGGCTTGACGAGATAATCGTCACCGCCGCTCTTGAGGCCGCGAATGCGATCGTCGACATCGGAAAGGGCGCTGAGGATCAGGATCGGTACCTTGTTTCCGGTCCTGCGCAACGCCTCGATGATCCCAAGGCCGTCGATGCCGCCCGGCAGCATGCGATCCATGATGATCGCATCGTAAGGCTCGCTCGCAGCGAGGAACATGCCGTCGCGCCCGTTGTCGGCATGATCCGCAGTATGTCCCGCTTCACGCAAGCCCTTCTTCAGATATTGGGCGACGCGCTCATTGTCCTCGACAATCAATAGTTTCATGATAGATCGGCTTCGGTTTTGATTGAGAGAGATCTCTCTAGCGGGGCATCTGGTATCCAGGGCTGTCTGGTGAAATATTAGCCGCAGCTTCATTCCGTTGCCAGCACGCGATGCTCTGACTGCAGATCGTGGCTGGGCCGTTGTGGGGATAAGGTACCACTTTCATACATCGCGGACCACGCGGCGCTGCGCATCCGCTGCATGATGGTCCATTCATAGAACGGCGGGAGGCATTGAGCGCGCCGTTGCGCTGGCCGTCGCGGGATCAGCCGGCCGCGGTTCGTCGCCGGTGCGCTGGATCCAACCGCCACCGAGCGAGCGGTAAAGGTCGACAAGACTGGTCAGGCGGTTCAGGCGGGTCGTAACTAGTGCCTGCTGCGCGTTGTACAAGTCGGTCTGCGCGGTGAGCACGCTCAGGTAGCTGTCGGTCCCGCTCGCGTAGAGCATGTTCGCCAGCTCCAGCCGGCGCTGCTGGGCATCGGTGTAGCGCTGTTGCGCCGCCAGCTGGTCGTCGTAGGTTCCGCGCGCCGCCAGCCCATCGGAAACCTCGCGGAAAGCGGTCTGGACGGCCTTCTCGTATTGCGCGATGCCGATGTCCTTCTCGACCTTGGCCACATCCAGGTTGGCCTGGTTCGCGCCCGCGGTGAAGATCGGCATGACCAGTGACGGCACGAAGGACCACGCACTGGTGCCGGCCGCGAACAAGCCGCCAAGGGTCGAGCTGGCCGTGCCAAAGGCGCCTGTCAACGAGATGCGCGGAAAGAAGGCCGCGCGCGCGGCGCCGATGTTCGCGTTTTCCGAGCGCAGCACGGCTTCGGCCTCCAGGATATCCGGGCGGCGTTGCAGCAGATCCGAAGGCAGCCCGGCAGGAATGTCGGCCAGGATCGGCGCGGCGCCCAGCTTGGCGGGAGGCGGCAGGTCGAGCGGCAACGGCTGGCCGACCAGCAATACGAGCGCGTTCTCGGCCTGCGCGCGCAGCCGGATCTGGGCGGCGTAATTGGCCTGAGCCTGTTCCACGGTGGTCTGCGACAGGCGCAGGTCCAGTTCCGACGCGGTGCCTGTGTCGTACTGCAGCTTCACGATGGTGTATGCCGCCTGCGCCGTCTTCAAGGTGTTTTGCGTTACCGCGAGTTGCTCATCAAACGCAAGCGTGGTGAGGTACTGGTCGGCGACCTGCGACACCAGCAGGATCTCCGCGGCCTGGCGCGCATGCGCACTCGCCAGGTACTGTTGGAGCGCAGCATCGGACAGGCTCTGAAGGCGGCCGAAGAAGTCGATCTCCCACGAGGCCGATAGACCCACGGAATAGTTGGGCGAGGCATTCGCACTGCCCGAGGAACCGCCCTTCGACGTGCTCCTGGACGAGCCGCTCGCGTTGGCGTTCAGCTGTGGATACAGCGCCGCGCGCTGGATGCGGTATTGCGCCTGGACTTTCCTGACGTTCAGCACTGCGACGCGCAGGTCCCGGTTGTTCGTTAGTGCCAGTTCGACCAGCCGCTGCAGGCGAGGATCGGGAAGGACGTTGCGCCAGCCAATCTCCGCGGCCGGCAGCGTCGTGCCGCCCGCCCCGACTGCAGGATTCTTGTAGGCCTCGCCCACGGGAAACGTCGTTGACACCGGCGCTGCCGGCCGGTTGTACACCGGCTGCAGCGAGCAGCCGGCTGCAAGGGTCACGATCAAGGCACCGGCAGCGCATCTGTATAGCTTCATTTCAATGTCCTCCTGTGCTCAGTCGGTTGCGGCTGTCAACGGCGCTGCCGACTCGGACGGTTGCTTCTTTCTGCCAAGCTTGTTGCTGATCACGACATAGAACATCGGGATCATGAACGTCGCCACAAACGTAGCGGTCAACATCCCGCCTATCACGCCGGTGCCGATCGCGTTCTGGCTGGCCGATCCTGCGCCGTGTGCCAGCGCAAGCGGCAGCACGCCCAGCACGAAGGCCATGGAGGTCATCACGATCGGCCTCATCCGCATATGCGCCGCTTCTATGGCCGCCTGGAGCGCCGTGAGGCCCTGGGCGTGACGCTCACGTGCAAATTCGACGACCAGAATCGCGTTCTTTGCCGACAGGCCGATCGTGGTGAGCAGGCCAACCTGGAAGTACACGTCGTTGGACAAGCCCATCAATGAAGTAGCACCGAGCGCGCCCAGGATGCCAAACGGCACCACCAGGATGACCGACACGGGAACCGACCAGCTTTCATACAAGGCGGCCAGGCTCAGGAACACCACCAGTATCGACAACCCGTACAGAAGCGGCGCCTGCGAGCTCGACTGCTGCTGCTGCAACGAGGTGCCAGTCCACTCGAAGCCGATACCCGGGGGCAGTTGCTTCGCCAGACGCTCCATGGCGAGCATTGCCTGCCCGGAGCTTTTGCCCGGCGCTGCCTGGCCCTGAATCTCCATGGCTTCCACGCCGTTGTAGCGCTGCAGAATTGGCGGACCGTATGTCCATCCGGACGAGGAGAAAGTGGAGAATGGCACCATGGTCCCGCCGCTGTTGCGCACATAGAGCAGATTCGTGTCGCCCGGGTTCATGCGAAAAGGCGCGTCGGCTTGCACATACACCTTCTTGATGCGGCCATCGGTATCGAGAAAGTTGTTGACATAGCGTGAGCCCCAGGCCGTCGACAAGGTCTGATCGACGTCGCTTATGTTGACGCCGAGGGCGGCGGCTTTCTCGCGATCGATGTTGATCTTGAACGTCGGATTGTCTTGTTGCCCGTTAAAGAGCACCTGGGCGAGATCCGGGTCCTGCTTTGCCAGAGCAAGGAGCTGGTCCCGGGCCTTGGCCAGCGCGTCATGGCCGAGGCCGCCGCGATCCTCGAGCTCGAAGTCAAAACCGGCTGCAACGCCCAAGCCACGGATCGGCGGCGGGCTCACGGGAAAGATGATGGCATCCTTGTTCGAGGCGTAACGCTTGATGATGCGATCGGAGAGTGCATTGGCGGACAGGTCGGGACTGGTCCGTTGGCTCCAGTCCTTGAAGCGTACGAACAACTGACCCTGGCTCTGGCCGCGCCCGGCGTTGTTGAAGCCATTTACCATGAAGGTGGCGTCGACCATGGCCGCTTCGTCTTTCAGCAGGTAGTTGCTGACCTCATCGAGTACCGCACCGGTGCGCGCCTGCGTGGCGCCCGGCGGTGTCTGGACCTGGACGAACATGAAGCCTTGATCCTCATTCGGCAGGAACGACGTGGGCAGCCGGACAAACATCACGCCCACGGCACCCACCACCGCCGCGTAGATCAGCAACCAGCGCCCGGACCGCAAGGCAACGTGACGTACACCATGCACGTACTTGTCACGCCCCTTGTCGAAAGTGCGGTTGAACCACCCGAAGAATCCCTTTTTCTCGCCGTGGTCCTCGCGCGGCGGCTTCAGAAGCATGGCGCACAAAGCGGGCGTGAGCGAGAGCGCGACGAACACCGACAGGAGCATCGACGCAACGATCGTGAGCGAGAACTGGCGGTAGATCCCGCCGACCGTGCCGCTGGAGAACGCGACCGGCACAAACACCGCGCACAGCACCAGCGCCACGCCGATCAGCGCGCTGCTGATCTGTCCCATCGCCTTGCGGGTTGCCTCAAGCGGCGACAGTCCCTCCTCGTGCATCACGCGCTCGACGTTCTCGACCACCACGATGGCATCGTCCACCAACAGGCCGATTGCCAGCACCAGGCCGAACATCGAGAGCGTATTGATCGTGAAGCCCAGGGCCGACATCACGCCGAACGTTCCCAGCAAGACCACCGGTACGGTGATCGAGGGGATCAGCGTGGCGCGGAAATTCTGCAGGAACAGGTACATCACCAGGAAAACCAGGACGATGCCTTCCAGCAGGGTCTTGACCACGTCATCGATGGAGACCTTGACGAAAGGCGTGACATCGTTCGGGTAGACGACCTTCAGCCCGTGAGGGAAATACGGCTCCAGCTCCTTGATGCGTGCTCGAATCGCGCTGGCCGTGACCAGCGCGTTCCCTCCGGGTGCCAACTGGATACCAATGCCGGAGGCCGCCTGGCCGCTGTACTTGTTGTCGACATTAAAACTCTCCGCACCCAGATTGATGCGTGCGACGTCACGCAACCGTACCTGCGAACCGCCCGGCAGCACCTTGAGCAAGACGTTGCCGAAATCCTCGGTCGTGCGCAGCAGCGTTGATTCGGTAATCGTTGCGCTCAGCTGCTGATTCTGCACGGCCGGTGTGCCGCCGAGCTGGCCGGCGGAGATCTGCACGTTCTGGCTTTGCAGCGCCGTGTTGACGTCGATCGGGGTGAGCGCGTAGCTATTGAGCTTGTTCGGATCGAGCCAGATCCGCATCGCGTACTGCGTGCCAAAGACGTTCATGTTACCGACGCCGTTGATTCGGCTGATCGGATCCTGAACGTTGGAGACGACATAGTTGGCGATATCGAACTTGTTCATGCTGTTGTCGGCCGACACAAAGCCGATCACCATCAGGAACGCGTTTGTGGACTTGGTAACGCGGACACCCGACTGCTGAACCTGAGCCGGCAGCAACGGCACGGCCAGTTGCAGCTTGTTCTGCACCTGCACCTGCGCGATGTTAGGGTCGGTCCCGCTGGCGAACGTGAGCGTCGTGGTGGACTGGCCGGTATCGTCGCTGGTCGATGACATGTAAAGCAGGTTATCGATCCCGCTCATTTGCTGCTCGATCACCTGGACCACGGTGTTCTGCACCGTCGTCGCCGAAGCACCCGGGTACGTGGTGGCGATCTGGACCGATGGCGGCGCAACCGGCGGAAACTGCTCGATCGGCAGCGATTGAAGGGCCAATCCTCCCGCCAGCATGATGAGGATGGAGAGGACGATCGCGAAGATCGGCCGGTCGATGAAGAATTTTGCCATTGCGAAGCCCGCCTTTATTTTGCCTGCGCCAGCGCAGGCACTTTCGGTGTCGCGGGAATGCCGCCCGCGTCCGCGCTTGCCGTGGCCTGCGTGCCTTGGCTTGGCGCATCGACCGCATGCACCAGCATCCCGGGCTGTACGTTGCGGCCACCGGCCACGATGATCCGTTCGCCCTCGTTCAGGCCGCCGGTGACGACCCACTTGTCGCCCAGCGTGTTCTGCGTCTGAATCGTGCGTTGCGCGACCTTGTTGTCAGGACCGACGACAAGGGTGGTTGCTTGCCCCTGCGGGTCGTGGCCAACGCCCGGGACCGGGACGAGCAGCGCGTGATCATTCACGCCCTGCTCGAGCCGGGCGCGCACGAACATGCCCGGTAGCAGGACATTTTTCGGATTCGGGAAGATCGCGCGGACTGTCACCGAGCCGGTGGCCGGATCGACGGTAATGCCGCTGAACTGGAGCGTGCCCTTGAGCGGGTACTGCGTTCCGTCCTCCAGGGTGAGCGTCACCTTGGCCTGGTCCAGCCCGTTGAGCTTGACTTGCCCACTGGCCACGTCGCGGCGAAGCTGCAACCCTTCGACGCTCGCCTGGTTAAGGTCCACATAGATCGGATCGATCTGCTGCACGGTGGTCAGCAGCGTTGCCGCGCTTCCCTGCACATAGGCGCCCTGGGTGACCTGCGAAATGCCGCTGCGACCGGCAATCGGCGATACGACGTCGGTGTAGCCCAGGTTGAGCTGTGCGATCGCAACTGCCGCCTTCCCGGCGGCCACATCGGCGGCCGCCTGCCTCTGGGCAGCGACCGCGTTGTCGTAGGCCTGTTTGCTGATGGCGTTGCCTGCAATCAGGACTTTGTAACGATCCGCCTGTGCAGTCGTCATGGCGAGGTTCGCTTGCGCTTTTTGCAGCGTCGCCTCCGCGCTACTCAATGCCGCGCGATACGGTGCCGGATCGATCTGGTACAGCGGCTGGTTCGCCTTGACGTCAGCGCCCTCCTGAAAGCTACGCTTTTGCACGATGCCGTCAACGCGGGCGCGGACCTGGGCAATGAGGTATGCGGAGGTGCGGCCAGGGAGTTCCACGGCGACCGGAACGCTGCTCCGCTTGACCGTGACCACCGTGACTTCCGGAGGTGGTGGCGTTGAACTCGCGTGCTTTGCGGGACCGCAGCCCGCGAGCGCCAGGACTGCCAGCGTGGCAGCGAAACAGGCACAGCGCGGATGGGTCCTGCTTGCAAGAACGCCGGCAATGTTAGCTCTCGTGATCATGTTGTACTCCAGGGGCAGCCCGCAAGGTTGTGAAGAGCGGCAGGGGTACTTTGCTTGATCGCGAGTTAAGGCGGGATTGGCGGTTTGTTAACTGTTTTTAATGTGAGAAGGAGGAAGCGAGGTAGTCTTGCGTGGGCGCGAGCGGACATCTCTCGCGCGGGACAGCGGTTTGGTGGCGCGCGGAGGTCTGGCGGTGACCGCCCGCCAAACACGATCCCGGCATGCGCTCGGGCCGGGTCAGGCAGGCCTGGGATGCCCCGTGATGAAACGCCTTCGCATCGGCGCCAGCACGAACTTGGCGGCCAGGCCGGCTGCAATGGTGACCAGCGCCGCCGCTGTGAACACCGCGTCCCAGTCGCCCCGCGCCGCCATGACCGAAGCCAGCGGCACCAGGATCGCCGCGGTGCCCTTGGCCGTATAGAGCGTGCCAGCATTGGCGGCCGCGAACTTGCTGCCGAAGGTGTCCGCGCACAGGGCCGGGAAGATCGAGAAGATCTCGCCCCAGAAGAGAAAGGTCAGCGCCGCGAAACCCATGAACCCGTAGGGATTGTGGCCGAACCGCATCAGGCCCAACAGCGCAAGGCCCTCGCCAATGAAGATGAAGAGCATCGTGTTCTCGCGGCCGATGCGGTCGGAAATGAAGCCGCACAGCGGGCGCGTGAAGCCATTGCACAGATTGTCGATCGACAGCGTCATGGTCAGCAGGGGCAGCGTGAAGCCCATCATGGTCACCGGCATCGAGGCGAAGCCGTAGTCCGTGGCAATGGGCCCCAGCTGCGCGGCCGCCATGATGCCGCCGGCCGCCACCGCGACGAAGGACACGTAGATGGTCCAGAACACCCGCGTCTTCATCATTTGCCGGGGCGAGAACTCGACCGGGTTGCTCAGCACAGCCTTGGCCGCGACTGCACCCCTGGGCGGGCGCGGCTTCACCAGCAGCATCGCCATCAGCAAGATGCTCGCGCCCTGCAGGATGCCGAAGGTGAGGAAGGCCTGCTCGTAGCCAGCGCGCTGGATCATATTGGCAATCGGAATCACCGTCAGCGCCGAGCCCGTACCGAAGCCCGCCGCGGTAAGGCCTGCGGCGAGGCCCCGCTTGTCGGGAAACCATTTGAGCGCATTGCCCACGCAGGTGCCGTAGACGCCCCCGGCACCGATGCCGGCCACCACGGCCGCGAAGTACAACTGGGGCAGGCTGGCGGCATAAGCGTTGATCACCCAGGCCAATCCGACGCAAAGCGCGCCGCCCGCCACCACGGGGCGCGGGCCCAGCTTGTCGACCAGCCAGCCCTCCAGCGGCACCAGCCAGGTCTCGGTCACGATGAAGATGGAGAAGGCCACCTGGATAGCAGATGCCCCCCAGTGATGTTTGGCATCAATGGGCGCGACGAACAGCGTCCAACCGTACTGCAGGTTCGCCACCAGTCCCATGCACACCACACCGATGGAAAGCTGGAACCAACGGTTGTGCAGCAAGCCGCCGTGAATCACGACAGGGCCTGGGTCGCAGTGTTCCATGTCTTGTCTCCTGGGTGGCACGTTGCTCGCGCTCTGCGGCACGGATAGCGGGCCGGCTGGTTCGCAGCTGGCGCATGCGCGCCGGTCATGCGCTGGAGGAGGCCTCCAGTTCCGCCAGGCGTTTGCGCAAGTTGCGCTCCTCGCTAAAGCGACTGGTTTCATCGCGGATCACGGCCACGATCCCGGTCACAGCTTGTTGGGGGGAATGCAGCAGGGCTACCGTGAAGGCGATCGATAAGGCCCGCCCATCCTTATGCGCCGCCGGAACCCGCAGCACGTCGTTCCCGTAGCGCGTTTGCCCGCTTGCCATGGTCTTGTGATATCCGTCCCAATGACGCCCGCGCAAGCGTTGCGGAATAATCAAGTCCAGCGACTGCCCGATCGCTTCGCTTTGCGTGAAGCCAAACATGCGCTCGGCGGCAGGATTCCATAAGGTGATGGTCCCGCTGGCGTCCGAGACGACGATGGCATCGCCGACTGCGGCGACCAGTTGCTTGAAATCGATGGCTGTTTGCATAGACCTACCCGAATTTGAAAGAGATGCTGATCAAGTTTTCCGACCAGGTACAGCGCCCGAACGGGACGCCGTACCTGTCAGCAGCAAAGCCGGAGCAACGGATGCGCGGCCGCTATGTTTGCCATCATCAGACAGCCTGGGCCTCGCGCAAGCGCGCGATTTGCGCCTTGCTATAGCCGAGGCTGGCCAGCACGTCTTCGGTGTGCTCGCCCAGCAACGGCGAGGCGGTGATCTCTGGCTTCAGGTCGGAGAATTTGATCGGGCTGCCTACCGTGAGATAGGTGCCGCGCTCCTTGTGGGGGACTTCCGTGATGCTGCCGCTCGCGCGCAGCGACGGGTCGTTAGCGAGTTCTTTCATGGTCAGCACCGGTGCGCACGGAATATCGAACTTGCGCAGAATATCCACCGCTTCGAACTTGGTCTTGTCGGCCAGCCAGTCTTCGATGGTCTTGAAGATCTCGAAGATATGCGGCTGGCGCGCCTGGGCCGTGCTGTAGGCCGGGTCCTCGATCCATTCGGGCTTGCCCAGCGCCTTGCAAATCGGCGCCCATGCGTGACCCTGGATGGTGAAGTAGATGTAAGCGTTCGGATCGGTTTCCCAGCCCTTGCACTTCAGCACCCAGCCCGGCTGCCCGCCGCCGCCGGCATTGCCGCCACGCGGCACCACATCGCTGAATGTGCCGTGCGGATACTGTGGATATTCCTCCAGGTAGCCTAGCCTGTCCAGGCGCTGCTGGTCGCGCAATTTGACGCGGCACAGGTTCAGCACACTGTCCTGCATCGAAACCGCCACTTTCTGGCCGTTGCCGGTTTTATCGCGCCCTATCAGGGCGGTCAGGATGCCGATCGCCAGGTGCATGCCGGTATTGCTGTCGCCCAGCGCCGCGGCGCTGATGGTCGGCGGACCGTCCCAGAAGCCGGTGGTGGAAGCCGCGCCGCCGGCGCACTGCGCGACATTCTCATAGACCTTCAAGTCGTCGTAGTGGTGCCCGTCGCTGAAGCCCTTGACCGAAGCCACGATCAGCTTCGGGTTGAGTTCCTTGAGGCGCTCCCAGGAGAAACCCATCCGG
>NZ_BAAILO010000327.1:0-310 GCF_054589115.1 Cupriavidus sp. 8B
GCCAAAAGAGCGGAAAAGAGGGACCCATGTCTGAGCATCGCCCTAAGGCGATGTGAGTTTGGGTCCCGGCCGCTCTTTTGGCTTGCCGACGAGGAGTCCTTCGCCGCATCCGGGTCGCCTTCTTTGCCTACTTTCTTGGCGAGACAAGAAAGTAGGTCGCCTCCCCGCAGGGGAGGTGAAACTGCCCTTGACTTTAAGCTTTTGAGCCTCCCAAGCCCATGCATGCGCCCGGCGTTCGCGAAGAAACGGTTGTGCCCTATAAAGGGAACGGCAGCGCCGCGATGACCGACACGTCATTGGTGCGAGCCCG
>NZ_BAAILO010000328.1:0-1314 GCF_054589115.1 Cupriavidus sp. 8B
AAGGCCTCGCCGCGGGTCAGCATGAAGTACACCATGCGCGCGAGCTTGTGCGCGGTGGCGGTATTGGCGCGCGGCTTGTCCATGCGGGCGCACAGCCGGCGGTAGAAGGCGCCGAGCGCGGAGTCGCTATGCGACAGCGCCATCGCGGCCATCTTCAACGCCTGGCGCACCCGATTGGCGGAACGCTTGGTGCCTGAGGACAGCACCTTGCCGCCGCTGATCTTGGTGCCCGGACACAGCCCCAGCCAGGAACAGAAGTGCTTGACGCTGGCGAAGCGGCTCAGGTCCGGGCCAATCTCCGACAGCAGCTTCATCACCGCCGTCACCCCCAACCCGTTGATGCGCGTGAGGTCCACGCCGGCCCAGTTCGCCAACGCCTGGCGCACGTCGAACTCCATGCGGGACTTGGCGCCAGCCTTGGGCGCTTTACCCAGGTCGACGCAACGCGCGCTGCGTTCGGCCAGCAGCGCTCGCAACTTCGCCTCGCACGCGACCAGATGCCTGGCGATGTCGTCGTACATGGCCAGCGCCTGGCCCAGGACGAACAGGTGCTCCTCGCGCCAGTTGCCGGTCAGCGCCTTGGTGATCTCCTCGGCGCTGGCCTTGATGCGGCTGTGGCGATGCCGGGCCAATACCTTCGGGTCGCGCTCGCCGGCCACGATGGCGCGGATGATCGCCTGGCCGGTCTGCCCCATCACGTCGGTGAGCACCTCGGTGAGCTGGAGATTCATCTGCACCAGTGACTTCTGCATGCGCTGCACCCAGCTCGCCTGCTCGGTGATCAACACGTCGCGCTGACGGGCCACCGCCCGCACTACGCAGACTTCGCCGTCGGGGCGCCAGGCCGCGCGCAGCAGCCCCAGGCTCATGAGCTTCTGCAACCACTGGCAGTCCTGCACGTCGCTCTTGCGCCCGGGCACGTACTTCATCTGCCGTGCATCGACCAGCCAGACCTTCAGCCCGCGTTGCTCCAGCACCTCGTACACCGGGATCCAGTACACCCCGGTGGACTCCAACGCCACCGTGTCCACCCCGCAGCCCAGCAGCCAGTCGGCCAGGGCGTTGAGATCGTCGGTCATCGCCCCGACTTCGCGCACCGCGGCGCAGCCGGCTTGCTCGGCCAGATGCCGCGGCACCGCCACCCAGTGGCTCGACGCCCCGATATCGATCCCCGCCGCGTTCGGGAACACCTCGTCGTCTCGCTTGCGCATTGCCATGGCTTGCTCCATCCTCGTTGATGAACGGCAGCGCCATGGGAAGCGTCGAATTCGACTCGATCTCTCAAACGGGATGCGGCTCACGCCGCTCACCACT
>NZ_BAAILO010000329.1:0-6140 GCF_054589115.1 Cupriavidus sp. 8B
GTGTTGCGCTTCGTGCGCTGGTACAACGACGAGCACCGACACAGCGGCCTGAAATACGTCACGCCAAGCCAGCGGCATCAGGGCAAAGCTACCGCACTGTTGGCGCAGAGAACGGCGCTGTATGAAGCCGCGCGCGCCCGGAATCCGCAGCGTTGGACCGCGGGCATCCGCAACTGGGAACTCCCAGATGCGGTGTACCTGAACCCGGAGCGAGCGCAGCAAAACGCAGAGAATTACAAGCAAGCAGCGTAACGGCTGAGGCGACAACTACCTTGACACACGCCGCGAGTAAAGAAAAGTGACATCTCACACGTTCCAAAACGGCCAACACCGCCCAGCCGCGACAGCAGCTAGAACATGAAAACCCCGCCCACAACGCACGCCCCCGCGTCAGCGGGCCACTCCACTATGCCAACCCAAGCCGATTCAAACCTCACCAATACCAACAGCCTTCGCGAAAAATTCAGCGGAACGGAATATTAGCGATCCAGCTTACTCCAGCGCGACGCCCTTGCGCTCCGGGATCAGAAACAGCGTAGCAAGGATATCCAACACATAGATCAACGCCAGCACGGCAATAGCGGTGCCGAACGAATAGCTGGCGGCCAGCGCGCCCACCACCAGCGGGCCAAAGCCGCCCACCCCGCGGCCGATATTGAACAGCACGTTCTGCGCGGTAGCGCGGGCCTGCGTCGGATACAGCTCCGAGATCAGCGCCCCATAGCCGCCGATCATGCCGTTGACAAACAGGCCCATCACCGCGCCGCCGAACAGCAGCGCGTAGGGGGTCGAAAGCTGCGAGTAGACAAAGACCATCACCACCGACCCGACCTGGTAGATCAGGAAGGTAGGCCGGCGACCGATGCGGTCCGCGAGCTGGCCGAACACCCAGATGCCGATGGCCATGCCGATGATGGTCACCGAGGTCCACAGCGCGGACTTGGTCAGCGAGTAGTTGAACTGCTTGGCGAGGTAGGTCGGCATCCAGATCATCAGGCCGTAGTAGCCGAAGTTCTGCACCGAGCACAGCACCACCACGCCCAGGCTGGCACGCGCCGTCGCGGCGTCGGCCACCAGCATCTTGAGCGGATTGCCCTTGCGCGCCACCTTGCTGCTGGCAACGAACACTTCCGGCTCGCCGATAAAGCGGCGCACCACGAACGACGCCACCGCCGGCAGCACGCCAATGGCAAACATGCCGCGCCAGCCGATATACGGCAGCAGCGCCGGC
This sequence comes from Cupriavidus sp. 8B, assembly GCF_054589115.1. Lineage (NCBI taxonomy): Bacteria > Pseudomonadati > Pseudomonadota > Betaproteobacteria > Burkholderiales > Burkholderiaceae > Cupriavidus > Cupriavidus sp. 8B. The sequence goes on from NZ_BAAILO010000329.1 coordinate 1,232, forward strand.
GTGAGCAGCGCCGCGGCAAGCACGCCCGCCTGCCAGCCAAGGCCCACATACGAGGAAACGCGGGCACGCTGGCCGGGCCGGCAGGCCTCGGTGGCCAGCGCCATGCCGATGCCGAACTCGCCGCCAAGGCCAAAGCCGGCGATGGTCCGGTAGGCCAGCAGGTCCCAGTAGCCCTGCGCGAGCGCGCACAGGCCGGTGAAGACGGCAAACAGCAGGATGGTCCAGGTCAGCACTTTCACCCGGCCCACGTAGTCGCTCAAGATGCCGAAGACGATGCCGCCGGCCACCGCGCCCACCAGCGTCCACGTCACCAGCGAGCCCGCCTGGGTGCGGGTCAGCCCGAGGCCGGCGGAGACCGCGCTCAGGATAAAGCCTAGGATCAGCAGGTCAAAGCCGTCCAGCGCGTAGCCAACCGCCGAGGCGATCACGGCCTTGCGGGCGTAGACGTCCTGCTCTTGTTCAGTGAGGCCTTGCCGGCCGTGCGGTAGATTTGCCACCGCGGCCGGGTCCAGCCCGGTCACCGCGGCGGCGTTGGCGTTGCCCTGTGTCATGTCGTTTCCCGTGCGCCACAAGCGAAAAATTTTGCGAGATTCTACTCTCGTGGCTAGCGGCTGGCCTGGAAGGGGGGACGAGAACGATCAGGGTGGAATCAGACGGGGAGCGCCTTGGCGTGAGCATGAGGCTGATGACCACGAACGAACACATCATGTCGCTGATCGTTCCTATGCCTTACCAGAGACGCTCCGCCAATTGGCTGCAATCGACCCGGCGCTTTCCATCGATTTCCTGTCGTTCTTTGTGCGGCGCCTGGTCTCGTAGGGGGAGCCGGGAGGGCCAGGGCCCTCCGACCTTCAAACCGGCAAACCCTTTGCCCTCAATACCGCATCGAACCGTTCCTGATCCGTGGTCCCGGTGCGGTTGCCCTCGCGGATCTTCGCTTCCTTTTCCAGATGCGCCCGCGTCTTGCGCAGCACCTCGGCGGCTTCGGCAGCCGGCACGGCGATCACGCCATCGGCGTCTCCCACCACCAGGTCGCCCGGCATCACCACCAGCCCGGCGCAGGACACCGGCACATTGATCTCGCCCGGGCCGTCCTTGCTCGGGCCGCGATGCGTGTGCCCCCGGGCAAAGATGGGCATGCCCTCTTCCGCCCATTCGCACAGGTCGCGCACCGCGCCGTCGATCACCAGGCCGCCAAGCTTGCGCGCGATGCAGGTGGTGCGCATCAGGCCGCCCACCAACGCCTGCGTCACGTCGCCGCCGCCGTCGATGACCAGCACGTCGCCGGCCTCGACCATCATCAGGGCCTTGTGGATCATCAGGTTGTCGCCGGGCCGCACGCGCACGGTCACGGCCGGGCCGCACAGCACGGTATCCAGGCGGGCATGGTACTGGCGCAGGCCGATGGCGCCCACGTTACGGCTCATGGCATCGCCGATGGCGGCCACCGGCATTGCGCGCAAGGCCGCGACGATATCGGCCGCCGGGCCCGGCGCGCGCGGGTTGATGCGATAGCCGGGGGGCCACTGCAGTGGTTGGGATTCGTTGATCATGGCGAAACTCCAAAGCGGATGGTGCGAGCGCCAGGCACGGCGCTCGCGGATATTTTGTCAGCGCAATGCCTCGCACGCCAGGCGCAGCCGCCGCAGGCCTTCCTGCAACTGTGCAACCGAGGTGGCAAAGGATATGCGGAAAAACGGCGACACGCCATACGCGCCGCCCTGCAGCACGGCCAGGTTCTGCGCCTCCAGCAGGTAGAGCACGAAGTCTTCATCGGTCTCGATCCGCTTGCCCTCGGGCGTGAGCTTGCCGAGCAGGCCAGCACAGGAGGGATACACATAGAAGGCGCCCTGCGGCGAGTGGCACTGGAGGTCCGGGATGCGGTTGAGTTCCGCCACCACCATGTCGCGCCGCGACTGGAAGATGCGCGTGCGCTCGGCGATGTAGTCCTGCGGGCCGCTCAGTGCTTCCAGCGCAGCGGCCTGGCTGATGGACGACGGATTGGACGTGCTCTGCGACTGCAGCTTGACCATGGCCTTGACCAGCGCGGCTGGCGCGCCGCCGTAGCCGATGCGCCAGCCCGTCATGGCGTAGGCCTTGGATACGCCGTTGATCGTGAGCGTGCGCGCCTTCAATTGCGGCTCGACCTGCGCAATGGTGCAGAACGCGCGGCCGTCGTAGAGGATGTGCTCGTAGATATCGTCTGTCATCACCCACACCTGCGGGTGCCGCAGCAGCACCTCGGCCAGCGCCTTGAGCTCCGCGCGGGAGTACGCCGCGCCGCTCGGGTTGTTGGGCGCGTTCAGCACCAGCCAGCGCGTGCGCGGAGTGATGGCGCGCTCCAGGTCCTCCGGGCGCAGCTTGAAGCCGTTCTCCGGCGGGCAGTCCACGAAGACCGGCGTGCCGTCGGCCAGTAGCACGATGTCGGGGTAGGACACCCAGTATGGCGCCGGGACAATGACCTCATCGCCCACGTCCACCGTGCACATCAACGCGTTGAAGATGATCTGCTTGCCGCCGGTGCCGACGATGATCTCGCTGGCCGCGTAGTCCAGGCCGTTGTCGCGGCGGAACTTGTCGGCGATGGCCGCCTTGAGCTCGGGGGTGCCACCGACATCGGTGTACTTGGTCCTGGACGCCGACATGGCGCGGGTGGCGGCTTCGCAGACGTTCTGCGGCGTGTCGAAATCGGGCTCGCCGGAAGTGAGGCCGACGATATCCCGGCCGCTGGCGCGCAGTTCACGCGCGCGTTGTCCTGCCATCGAGCTGGGCGACGGCTTGATCCTGTTGAGGCGGGCTGCAATGAGAGTCATGGTCTGGGCGCTGTCTTCGGTAGCGTGAATGGATAAGGTCAGGCAAGCTTGCGATGCTGGCGCAGGTAGGGAACGAGCCCGCCGGCGGCGCGGATGGTCAGCACGATGTCCGGCACGGGCTCGCAGGAAATGCGGCGGGTGGGCGCCTCGGGGTCAGGGCCCACCATCAGTTCGGCGCTGGCGCCGTCCAGGCGCAGCGTCAGCGGGTCGCCTTCGGCAATGCCGGCGATATCGACGGTATTGGCGGTATCGGCGGTGATCAGCAACAGGCCGTTGTTGATGGCGTTGCGCCAGTAGGTGCGCGAGAAGCTCCGCGCCACCACCACGCGGATCCCGGCGGCGAGCACCACCGTGACCGCCACTTCCATCGCGGAGCCGCAGCCGAAGTTATGCCCGGCCACCAGGATGTCGCCATCCGCCACGCTGGCGGCAAAGGCGGGATCGATATCCTCCAGCAGGTAGCGGCGCAGCACCTGCGGGTCCAGGCTGTCCTTCTTGCGGCTGGAGGCGATCAGGTAGTCGGTGTTGATGTCATCGCCAAGCAGGCGGGCGCGGCCATGGATGACGGACGCGGCGCTGGCTGCGGCGTTGACCCTGGTTTGCGGCAATGTCATTGCGCCACCTCGCGCGGATCTACCAGGTGGCCGGTAACGGCCGCGCTGGCACAGGCGCGCGGCGACGCCAGGAAGATCTCCGATGTGCGATTGCCCATGCGGCCCTTGAAATTACGGTTGGCGGTGGAGATCACGCGCATGCCATCGGTGGGAATGCTGCCGCAGGTACCGCAGCAGGCACCGCAGCCGGGCGGCTGGATCTGCGCGCCGAACGCTGCGAACGCCGCCAGCAGGCCGTCGCTCTCCAGCTCGGCGCGCACCGCTTCCGATGCCGGCGTCACCACCAGCCGCACGCCGGGCGCCACGCCACCGCCCGCGCGCAGCACGTCCAGCGCCTCGCGGTAGTCCTTGCTGCGCCCGCCGGTGCAGGTGCCGAGGTAGACCATGTCGATCTTGGTGGCCGGCGCCTGGGCCAGATCGAGCACGTCGTCCACGCGGTGCGGCAGCGCTACCTGCGGCGTGACCGTGGTCAGGTCGAAGTCGAGCGTATCGACATAGGTAGCGTCTTCATCCGCCGCTACCGGCACATAGGCCTGCGCGGTACGCCCGGCAAGGTACGCGGCCGTGCAATCGTCGAAGGGGAACAGGCCGGCCTTGGCACCCATCTCCACCGACATATTGGCCAGCACGATGCGGTCGTCCATATCGAGCGCGGCAAGGCCGGACCCGGCGAACTCCAGCGCGAGGTAGCTCGCGCCGCCCGCGCCGATGCGGCGCGCCATGGCCAGCGCCAGGTCCTTGGCCGACGCGTAGGCCGGCAGGGCGCCATGCAGGCGGATACGCAGCGAGCCGGGCACCTTGAGCCAAAGCTGGTTGCACTGCAGGACGCCGGCCAGGTCCGACGAGCCGATGCCCGTGCCGAACGCGTTGAGCGCGCCGTAGGTCACGGCATGCGAGTCAGCACCGGCCACGAGGTGCCCGGGCAAGACCCGCCCGCGCTCCAGCATGAGCTGGTGACCGATGCCCTCGCCCACCTCGAACACGCCGACGCCATGCGCCAGCGCGTAGTCCCGCGCGATGTCCTGCAAGGCCAGCGCGCGCGCGCCGGAGCCGGCGCCGTAATGATCCAGCGCAAAGACCACGCGCCCGGGCCGGGCCGGTCCCGGCAAGGCCTCGCCCTGCGGCTGCATCTGCCGCAGGTAGTCGAGCGCCATGGGGATCGAGCCGTCCGTGCCCATGGTGGCATCCGGCTCGCAGATCGCCAGGTCGCCGGCGCGCAGGTCGCGCCCGGCGGCGCGCGAGAGCAGCTTCTCCGCCAGCGTCCTGCCGCCGGTACCGGTGCCGGGGGTATCCAATACGTTCATCGCCTGCACCGGATCAGTTCAGCTTGAGGTTGGCGCTCTTGACGACCTTCCCCCACTTTTCATGCTCGGATTGAATCTGGCGTCCAAACACCTCGGGCGGGCCGCCAACGGGCTCCACGCCAAGCTGCACCAGCTTTTCCTTGACCTCCTCGGTCGCCAGGATCCGGTCGAGGGCGCG
>NZ_BAAILO010000329.1:6290-8848 GCF_054589115.1 Cupriavidus sp. 8B
CCCGCCTCATCCACCGTGGGCACGTTGGGCAGGCCGGGCAAGCGCTTGCGGCTGGTCACCGCCAGCGCGCGCAGCTTGCCCTGCTGCACGAAGCCGATGGAGGACGGCGCGTTATCGAACAGCATCGTCACCTGACCGCCCAGCAAGTCGGTCAGCGCGGAGGAACTGCCCTTGTAGGGCACGTGCAGGATGTCCACACCGGCCATGGACTTGAACAGTTCGCCCGACAAGTGCGTGGAGCTGCCGGCCCCCGACGAGGCAAAGCTGAGCGAGCCCGGCTTGCTCCTGGCCAGCGCCACTAGTTCCGGCACGGTGGTTACCGGCAGGCTCGGCGACACCACCAGGATGTTCGCGTTCTGGGTGACGTAGCTCACCGGCACGAAATCCTTGGCCACGTTGTAGCCCATGCGGCTGTACAGATGGTCGTTGATCGACAGCACGCCGGTCGTGCCCATCAGCAGCGTGTAGCCATCGGCCGGGGACTTGGCCACCAGCTCCGCGCCGATATTGCCGCTGGCGCCGGCCCGGTTGTCGATCAGGAACGGCTGCTTGAACTGCTGAGAGAGCTTCTCGGCAATGATGCGCGCGACCACATCGGTGGACCCGCCAGCGGCAAACGGCACCACGATGCGCACCGCCTTGTTGGGGTAGCCGTCGTCCGCGGCGGGGGCGTCTGCGGCGTGGGCCAGGCATGGCAGGACAGCAAGCAGTACTGTGCTCAGGCGGATCAAGCTCTTCATCTGGGGGTCCTGTGGGGGAGAGAAAAGTGGCACTTTGCATCCATCGCCACGCAGTACAGCGCCGTGGTTGAAGCCAAATTCTATGGACCCTTATTAATCTGGACAAACGAATTCGACTGACCGATTATTACGAAATCCTGAAAAATAGACCGGACCGCGATCCTGGCCGCCGCCCCCCACCCTCATGCGCCACAACGTCACCCTCAAGCAACTGCGCTGCTTCCTGGCCGTCGCCGACACCGGCTCCTTCACCGCCGCCGCCCTGCGCCTGTGCATGACGCAATCGGCGCTCACTGCCACCATCCAGCAACTGGAAGAGGCGGTAGACCTGAAAATGTTCGACCGCACCACCCGGCGCGTGGCCCTGACCGAACACGCCGAACGCTTCCGGACCGAGGCGGAGAAAGTCGTCAACGGCTTCGACAGTTCGGTCTACGACCTGATGGCGTTGTCCCAGGGCAACCGCGGCCATATCCGCATCGTCGCCGCCGCCTCGGTCATCAACCACTTCCTGGTCCGCGCCATCCCCAGGTTCCGCGAGAGCTATCCCGGCATCACCATCTCCCTGCGCAACCCCGCCGCCCGGCAAGCCGAGCGGCTGGTGCTCGAAGGCGAAGTGGATTTCGCGATCGACAGCAAATACCAGGGCCACGAAGGCCTCGACTACACGCCACTGGTGGCCGACTCCTATGGCGTGGTGTGCCACCGCGACCTGCCCCTCGCGCAACTGGAGCGCCCCGTGTGCTGGGCCGACCTGACGCCCGAGCAATACATCGGCTTCAGCGCGGACACCGGCATTGGCCACTTCCTGCGCAGCCACGCCGGCAACTGGCCCGTGCTCGGCGGCCAGCACGACGAAGTGGAAAGCACCAGTTCCCTGTTCGCCATGCTCAGCATGGGCAAGCAGTATTCGGTACTGCCGGCGCTGGCCAACAAAGAGCGCGAGTATCCCGACCTGGTCTTCAGGGAATTGCACGAGCCGCGGCTGTCGCGGGAGATTTGCGTGATCACCCGGCCGCTGCGGTCGCTGTCGCCCAGTGCGCAGCGGCTGCTGGGGATATTGCTGGATGAGATACGGGGGCAGGCCATGCCGCCCGGGGTGTCGGTGCAGGCGGCCGCGCAGGCGGAGATGGATTAGGGGTGCGAAAAACTGAGTCGTCCAAGGCAGACAGTGCGCCCAGCACCAGATACCCTACCACTCCCCCCGCCGGTGATTGGATACCCACCGATACATGCCAAGCACATTAGGAAAGCGCATCGCGTCGTAAGCCGTCCATGACTTCACCTCATCACTGAACTTCACGTTCCGATAAAGCTCGTCCCACGACTGGCCGCGCCGAACCAGCAGGTTGGGGGAAGTGTGCGATGTGTATTGCTTGTGGCCCGCTGACGCGGGTTTTGGCGCTTGCTGGGCGGGGTTTTGATGCTTCTAGCTGCTGTCGCGGCTGGGCGGTGTTGCCATTTTAGAACGTGTGAGATGTCACTTTTCTTTACTCGCGGGCGTAAAGAAAAGTAACCAAAAGAAAGCGATCCTTGCAGGAGGCTGGCGTGGCGTCATTGGGGACCCCAATGGTTTCGTCGTACGGCCCCGGGTTCTAATGACCTCGTGCCGTTACCAGTTTAGATCATCACGACACTGCCAATGCCCAGGGTTTCGTGGTGGCCCCCACCGGTAGCCACCACCACGAATTTCAAGCCGTCTGTCGCTCGCGGCGCGGGCGCCCACGAAGTTGCAGGCGTCCCGTTTTCGTCGTGGGCGCGGTGGCACCGAGAAAATAAATCCGAGGGTTTCACCACCGCGCCCACCCCACCACGAAA
>NZ_BAAILO010000329.1:8858-36621 GCF_054589115.1 Cupriavidus sp. 8B
CGTGATATATCGTGATGCTCCGATTCGGTACCGGCAGATGGGCGAATAGGCAGGGATGCCGCTACCGGGGGCCTCACCACGAAACCAGCGTCAATAACAGGATCGTGGCAATTTAAACCGGTAACGGCACGAGTCCATTAAGACCCAGGGCCTGACGACGAAACCATTGGGCTGCGCGACCCCGACAAGCCAGCCTCCTGCAAGGATCGCTTTCTTTTGGTTACTTTTCTTTACGAGTAAAGAAAAGTGACATCTCACACGTTCTAAAACGGCCAACACCGTACAGCCGCGACAGCAGCTAGAAGCGCTAAAACACTGCCCAACTCACGCTATTCTGCATCAGCAGCTAGAAGCATCAAAACCCCGCCCTAAAGAGACACCCCCCCGTCAGCGGGCTAGTGTCGAGACGGATTGCCTTGTCGGTGATGATCGAGGGGAAACGCTCTCACTATTTGGCTCGCCCGCTGCAGAATCCAAAACGATGCGTGCCCGCGCAACCAGCGACGCCGGGATACTCCGCTTCGCCCGCATCGAAGCCGCGGGCGGCTCCACCTCGGGCCATGTGGTGGACATGGCGGAGCGCGAATCGGTAGCGGCCTTCTTCGCCAGGATTCCCCGCCTGGACTACCGCTTCGCGCCCGGCGCCGCCGACCAGGTCGCGTCCATCCACAGCGATGACCACGACGCGGTGGAAGGCCCCTTTCGCAGCAAGTTCCGGGGCCAGTACCATGCCGTGCACGAAGTCGCGCCCAAGATCGCGCCGGATGGCGCCATCGTGCTCAGCACCGCGCTGGGCCGGGTCGGCAGCGTGGACGAGGTAGCCGACGCCGTGCTGTTCCTGTTCCTGTTCGGCAACGGCTATATGACGGGATCCACCTTGTTCGTCGACGGCGGCTACCTGCTGCCCTGAGCGCCGTCGCCCCGGCCAGAATTCGCATACCATGCCGGAGTGCCGCGCGGTCCCGCCGCCGGCGGCCAGGATCGATGGCAGCGACTCATCAATGGAGAGGCAAGATGGACTATGTAAGGTTTGGCTCGACGGGACTGGAAGTCTCCCGCCTGTGCCTGGGCTGCATGACCTACGGCGCGCCCGGGCGCGGCAACCACCCCTGGACGCTCGACGAGGAAGCCAGCCGGCCGCTGATCCGGCAGGCGATCGAAGCCGGCATCAACTTCTTCGATACCGCCAACGTCTATTCTGACGGCACCTCCGAGGAGTTCGTCGGCCGCGCGCTGAAGGACTTCGCCAGCCGCGAAGACGTGGTGATCGCCACCAAGGTGCATGGCCGCATGCGCCCCGGCCCGAACGGGGGCGGTCTGTCGCGCCGCGCCATCCTGGCCGAGATTGACAACAGCCTGCGCCGGCTCGGCACCGACTATGTCGACCTGTACCAGATCCACCGCTGGGATCCGCATACGCCCATCGAGGAAACCCTCGAAGCGCTGCACGACGTGGTCAAGGCGGGCAAGGCGCGCTATATCGGCGCATCGTCGATGTATGCCTGGCAGTTTTCCAAGGCCATCTACACCTCGCGCCTGCACGGCTGGACGCAGTTCGCCAGCATGCAGGACCATGTGAACCTGCTGAACCGCGAAGAAGAGCGCGAGATGCTGCCGCTGTGCGCCGCCGAGGGCATCGCGGTGATGCCGTGGAGCCCGCTGGCGCGCGGCCGCCTGACCCGTCCGTGGCACGCCGGCAGCGCCCGCGAGGAAAGCGATGCGTTTGGCAAGACGCTCTATCGCAATGCCGAGGAATCGGACCGCAAGGTGGTGGAACAGGTGCACGCCATTGCGCATGCGCGCGGCGTGCCGGCAGCCCAGGTCGCGCTGGCGTGGCTGGTGCAGAAGCCGGAGATCACCTCGCCGATCATCGGCGCGTCCAAGCCGCACCATATCGAGGACGCCGTGGCGGCGCTGTCGCTTGGACTCACGGTTGAAGAGATCGCCGCGCTGGAAGCACCCTACGTGCCGCACGCGCCGGTAGGCTTCTGAGCCAGCGCCGGCCCCGGTGACCTACCGGTGGCCGGTCACTCGCCCGATGGCTGCAACGCAGCCGCGCCCGGCTCGCGCGTGATCAGCCGCAGGCCGCTGGCGATGCTGGCCACGCCCGCGAAGCCCGCGCCAATCGCCAGCGCCAGCGTTGGGCCGTGGCGGCCCGCAATGCCGAAGCTGAGCGCAACCAGCGCCGCGCCGGTCGCCTGGCCGAGCAGGCGCGCGGTGGCAATCACGCCGCTGGCGCCGCCGGCGCGCTCGCGCGGGGCGCTCGACATCAGCGCCTTGAGGTTGGGCGACTGGAAGAAGCCAAAGCCCGCGCCGCAGATGGCCATGCGAATGCCGATCTCCAGCGCGCTGGGATGCGCCGGCAGCAGCGCCAGCGACGCCATGCCCATGCACATCACCGCCAGGCCCACACCACCGAGCAAACCCGGCGGATAGCGGTCGGACAGCCGCCCGGCCAGCGGCGCCATCAGCGCCACCACCGCCGACCACGGCGTCATCAGGAAGCCCGTCTCGATCGGGCTGCGTCCCAGCACGCTCTCGAAATAAAACGGCAGCGACACGAAGGCCAGCCCCTGCGCGGCGAACGAGCAGATCGCGGTCATGGTCGACAGCGCGAACATGGGCCGCTTGAGCAAATCGATCGGCAGCATCGGCGCGGGATGGCCGCGCTCGCGGCGCAGCAGCAACACGAACGCCACCAGGAACACGCCCAGCGCCGCCAGCGACTGCCCCAGCGGCGCGCGTTGCGCGCCCTCCCCCAGCGCAAAGATCAGGGAGGCGAACATCACCACGTTCAGCCCCGCCGCGACGCGGTCGAAGCGATGCGCGCCGCGCACCGTCTGCGGCAGCGCGGGCCAGGCGATGTAGAGCGCCAGCAGGCCGATCGGCAGGTTCACGGCAAACAGCCACGGCCATGGCCCGAGCGACAAGATGATCGACGCCACCGTGGGCCCCACGGCAAACGACACGCCAACCACCAGCGCGTTCAGCCCGACGCCGCGCCCGAGCCGGTGCGGTGGAAAGATCGCGCTGATCAGCGCCGCGTTCACGCTCATGATGGCGCTGGCGCCCACGCCCTGCAGCAACCGCGCGGCGACCAGCGTCGGCAACGACCAGGAGAGCGCGCAGACCACCGAGGCAACGATGAACAGGATCAGCCCGCCGAGATACACGCGCCGGTGCCCGACGATGCCGCCCAGCGCCGCGAACGGCAGCAGCGTGGCCACCATGGCGAGCTGGTAGGCGTTGATGACCCACACGGATGCCGCCGGGGTGGCATGCAGCGAGGCTGCGATGGCGGGAAGTGCTGTGTTGGCGATCGCCGTATCGAGCGTGGCGAGGGAGACCGCTACCAGGATGGCAGCCATGCCGCGGCGCTCCAGCGACGTCATGGGCGCGTCCGCGGCGCGGGGTGGGAGATTGGATTCTGCTGTGTTCGACACTGTCATTGCCAGTTACCGCCGCGCGCGGGCAGTCGCGCGATGCGCCGGCACCCTGCCCGATTGTTTGATACATGCACCATGGCTCCCCCTCTCGATGCGAGCGAGGGCATGGCAAGCCGACACAATACGGGAAAACGCGAATATCTGCAGGCGACGACGTCGCCTGCGGCCAGGCAAATGACAGGTAAAGCGCTGCTTGGAGACGCGCCTGCACTACGCCGCCGACCACACCGCCAGCTCGTAGCCGTCCGGGTCTCGGAAATGAAAACGCCGCCCGCCCGGGAACGAGAAGACCGCCCGGACCACGGTGCCGCCGGCAGCCTCCACGCCCTGCTGCGCCCGTGCCAGGTCATCCGCATACAGGATCACGAGCGGTCCGCCGGGCCGGACCGCTTCGCCGGTGGTGAAGCCACCGGTCAGCCGGCCGTCGCTGAACTCGCAGTAAGTGGGGCCGTAGTCGGTGAAGGTCCAGCCGAAGGCTGCACCATAGAACGCCTTGCTGCGCGCGATGTCGCTGACATTGAACTCGATGTTGTCGATCTGCCGGTCCTGGCCTCTGGTGCCCATGGCGGACTCCCTGGTGATGGATGAGGAACAGCATTTTCACCCGGATGCCGCGGCAAAGCTTGAACAAAACGGCCAATCAAGCCCTTGGCGCGCGCAACTGGCGCAGCAGGGTCGACGCCGTCATGCCGCACAGCGACTGGATCTCCCGGCTCAGGTGGGCCTGGTCGGCGTAGCCCGCATCCGCCGCGATCGCGGCCAGCCCGCTATCCGCCGATTCCAGCGCCAGCGACAACGCACGCTGAAACCGCAGGATCCGCGCCAGCGTCTTCGCGCCGTAGCCGAAATGCTCGACGCTGCGGCGCCGCAGCGTGCGCTCGCTGAGGCCCAGCCGGCGCAGGAGCAAGGGAATCGCCTCGCCCGCCATGCCGGCGCTGGCCTGCACCAGCGCGAAGATGGCAGCCGCCTCGCGGCTCGGGGCCTCGACCTGCAGCGCCATCTTCGCCAACTGGCTCTGGAATACCTCCACCTGCCGCCCTGCTGCCGCGGCCTCCTCCATCCTCCCGGCAAACTCCCGCCCACGCTGGCCCCACAGATCGGCCAGCTCGACCTCGCTCCCGACGATCTCCGACATGGGCAAGCCCAGCCAGGGCAGCGCCGCGCCCGGTTGAAAACGCGCGCCCAGCACCGCCGCGCCGGGCTCCAGGTCCGGCCGGGCCGCGGTGATGTCCGGCCCGACCACCAGCAGCCGGCCGGCACGCCAGAGCACATCCACGCAGCCGTCCGGCACGACGGCAATCGCGCCTGCGTGGCCGGCTGGCAAGGCGCTGGTCCACACGCACCGGAAATGCGGCTGGAGCTCAGGCCGGGGCTGGGCTTCGCAGTAGCGCCCGACGGTGCCGGCCAGCGCGGGAACGTCCGGCAAATTTCGCGAATCTGGCTCTTGCATTAAGCTGTAGGTCCCCGAAGACGTGTGCGACGATTCAGGCATCGTGCCAGGATTGGCATCGCCCGATCCGCCCCAGGAGAGACGCATGAAAATAGGTTTGGTTTCGGACCTGCATCTTTCGGTCTATCCGATGGACTTTCCGAATCCCGATGTCGACGTGATGATACTGGCCGGCGACATCTGGCGCCCGCAGGAAGCCATGGCATGGGCCGCGGCCGCCACGCTGCCCACCCTGTTTGTCGCCGGCAACCACGAGTTCTACGGCAGCGACCTGGCCACCACCATGGACGCCCTGCGCGCCGGCGCGGCCGGCACGCAGGTGCAGGTGCTGGAGCGCTCGGAATGGCATTACCGCGGCGTGCGCTTCCTTGGCTGCACGCTGTGGTCCGACTACCGCTTGTTCTCCTCGCCGCAGCAGCGCGAGGATGGGCTGCGCGACGCCCAGTCCCTCATGCGCGACTTCTCCCGCATCCGCGTTGCGCCAGATTTCGAGGAGCGCTTCACGCCCGCCACGTCGCAGGCGTTGTTCAGGGATTCGGTTGCCTGGCTGGCGCAGCGGTTCCAGGCACCCCACGACGGCCAGACCGTCGTCATCACGCACTTCGCGCCGTCGCCGCTGAGCATCAGCCCCAAGTTCGCCGGCTCACACCTCAATGCCAGCTTCGTCTCCGACCTGCGCCAGGAAATCGCGGCATGGCAGCCTGCGCTCTGGGTGCATGGGCATACCCATGACAGCTTCGACTATCAACTGGGCGCCACCCGCGTGGTGTGCAACCCGCGCGGCTACGCACGGGAAGGCAAGCTCGAAAACCCGCGCTTCAACCCCAACCTTGTCATCGAACTGTAATCACGCCGGCCCACCGCCGCACCGAAGTTCGCGACGCGAACGCCGGCCTGATGCGCACGGGACAACCCACTTGGGATTTTCCCTTGGTTTGAGACGCCCAACGCACTGTCAGACCTTTCGCCCCGCAGGGGCACTTCGCCACGGCGGAAGTTGTCTGCTAATGTCTGCTCCGCAGGAAATCAAGGCAGGCAACGCCCGCCGCATCCACTGCGCCGCCCGGGCCGGCCAAGCACCGGCCCCTGGTCTGGCGGCAAGCTCGAAAGACAGGAGACAAAACAATGCAGCCTAAGGCTCTCGAACCGACGGAATCCGTACTTCTAGCCTTGATGGACAGCGTGCGCGAATGGCAGAGCGTGCTGGACCAGACGCTTTCCGATGCTGGACTCGACTACCCGAAATGGATCTTGCTGCGCGCTATCCGCCAGGAAGAATTCGTTCGCCATGAGCCCTACCTGGGCCAGATGCTGATATCCGCGACGCACTCGGAAAGCCTGCTGGGCGACTTGCAAGCCGACGGCTGGATCGCGTATGACCCCGCCGGCCAGCCGTTGATTCCCGTCGACGCCGAGCCTAAGGTGGACCGCGTCTGGAAAGGGTTGAAGGCGCTCCACTCCGTCTCGGTCGCCGCCTTCAGCACCGAGGAGCGCACCACGCTCACCGCCTCGCTGAGGCGCATGAAAGCCACCTTGCACGATCACAGCATGCGGCTTGGACGCCAGGCGGAACGCCGGGTCGAACCAACCCACTAAATGCCGCGCTTTGCCGCGCGGCACGGCTCGCCGCGGCGCCGCAGGCCGCTACGGCTGGCCTGCCCCAGGCATCCATGCCGGGTTAAGCCAGGGCCATGCCGTCGGGCAGCCAACTGGCCTTCGAGCGGATCGCCCAGCGCCAAGCTTGCCAGCCACGAGCCGGGCGCTTGGGCCATGTGCCGGAGCTGACGCATCCCAGCCACTGGATGTAGCTGCCGAGGGCCGCGCCTGCCGCGCCGCATCGCGCAGAATTTACACGCGCCAGCTAAGGCGTTCAAAACACGCCGCTTCGCGGGCCCGGCTTCCCCCTGTGCTCACCGGAAAACGCCGCCCGCCGCGACGGTACGGTTCTTGCGCGTCTCCAATACTTGCCGTGCCGACGCGTGGAATGTGCGCGCGCACATGGCGAACGCAACACAGGAGATCATCATGGACGATCGATACAACGAGCGCTATCGCCGCGGCCAGGTGTGGCGCGGCTATGAAGGCAGCGGCGGCGGACGGCACCAAGAGCGCTGGGGCAGCGACGAATGGCAGCCCGAATCCGACGATGGCAGCTGGCAAGGCGAACGCCGGCGCCAGCAACTCTCGCCAGGGCAGTTGAGCGATGGCGGCCCGGCGCGCGACGATGCGGGCTATGACCGGGAGTATGGGAAAGGCCGCTACCCTGATCATCCGAATCATCCCGACCGTCCCGACCATCCCGGCCATCCCGGCCGCTCCCAGGGCGACTACCGCAAGGGCAGCGATCTGCGCTATGGCCTGAACGGCCAGTACGAGCCCGAGGATGCCGACACCTGGCCAGGCGAGCGCTCCCGGTACCGCAACCGCGACCAGGACTGGCTACGCGATATGGATCGCTCCCGTGAAGATACGCAGCCAGCTTACGGACGCGGCTACTTCAGCGATGTACGGGGAGATACCGCCTATGGGCATGGACAAGGCACCTATCGAGGCGACGAGCGAGGCAACCCGCGCGGCGGGTATCCCAGCGAATATCGCGGCGAGTACGCGGGCGGCTACCGCAGCAATGAACGGCAGGATTTCCGGGGAGGCGAACGCAGCGCCCCCTGGGCGGACCAGCGCGAAAACCAGCGCACACAACAATGGGATAGGGAACGCAGCGAGCCTCGCCGAGCGTATCGCGAGGCGTCACAAGAGCCTGAGGAGCACGGCGCGCTCTACCACCTCGGACGCCGCATCGGCGAAGCCGTAGGCGAAGTCTTCGGCCAGCCCCAAGGCCGCCGCGTCGGCCCCAAGGGCTATCAACGCAGCGACGAGCGCATCCGCGAAACGGTATGCGAGCACCTTGCCTACGCGGGCGGCGTGGACGTGCGCGACGTTAGCGTGGAAGTGGCATCCGGCTTGGTCACGCTGACCGGGACGGTACGCACGCGCAGCGAAAAATACGATATCGAGGATCTGGCCGACACTGTATTCGGCGTGACCGAGGTCCAGAACAATATCCGCGTGCAGCGCGACCGTGGGCTTGGCGGGGTTGGCGGGTCTGGCGTAAGCCGCCAAGGCAGTGCGGCTGCGAGCGGCACAGCGAGCGTTGCAAGCGTTACGGCATCGGCCGCCACGCCTTCCACTTGCACTAGCGCGACCAGCGGCGTCGCAGCCCAGACGGCGACGCCGGCAAAGATGACTGACCTGAAGACCTGGACGCCGGAGTGAGTGACGGCAAAGATCCCGCGCCGGGCGGGCTCTTTGCCACAGCCGGGAATGCTCAGAGCAAGGCACGGTACGCACAGAGCGCTTCGCTGGATTGCACCAGGCCCTGTCTGCGCAGGGTATGAAGATAACTATCGGTATCCATCGGCGGATTCTTCAGTTGCCGCCGCTGCAGTTGCGCTGCCGAGACAACAGCGGCAGGGTCAAGATCAAAGAGGTTTCCGGCAAATTCATCAGGATGCCGAGCCTCGATCCCGAAGCCGCCGAGCACCTCCGCCGGAAAATCCTTCTCGTTGAAAGTCACGATTACGCTCGCATTGCAGCGAATGGCGGCAGCGAGAACATGTCTGTCGTTCGCATCGGGCAGCGTCAATCCAGCGACAAGATCCTCATACCCGCTAACAAGCCCATCGGGGATCGCTAGATCCATCAGGTCGGCCGTGCGATTGACTTGCTCGGCGGTCAGGTCAAGGCGATTTTTCAGTAGGTTGCGTTTCCACTCGTCATGTATCTGTGCACTCCATCGCGCCCTGAATCGGCCGGACAGCCCCAACCACATCAGAAAATCTCGCAACGGAGCCGGATAAAGTACGCACGCATCATAGAGGGCAGTAAACGGGGAATGCCTCATTCGTAGCCCAGATTCAACTCCTGAGCCTGGCGAGCCAGCGCTTCCATGGCCTGTTCGCTCGCGCGATCGCGTTCGGCCTTGAAACGCATCAGATCGGCAAAACGCACGCGCCGATGTTTGCCTGTCTTGTGGTACGGCAGGGCATCGGTCTCAAGCAACTTCACAAGATGAGGACGTGAGACATTCAGCAAGTCCGCGGCCTCTTGCGTGGTCAACTCGGCGTGCACCGGAACAACCTTGACGGCGTTGCCCTCGGCCAGTTCCGCCAGGATGTCCACCAGCAAACGGAGTGCCGAAGTTGGCAATTCCACCCGATGAGCCTGATTCTTCTCGTCGAAAATCTGAATGTGCTGAGTCTCGAGTTGCGTAGCAAGATAGGCGGCGAGAGCCCGCTGGCCCTCGACTGCCACCTGCACCTCGCGCTCCAGCGGCAGGGACATTTCGGCTATTGCGGCATGACTCATGACTCACTCCAAATACGAACACCTACAAGTCGGCAGTCTATTCGAACGAATCCACAAACGCAATAAACGAAACTAAAGTGTAAAAAGGCCGCCACCTGCTTCATCAACACCACCGCCACCGCATTATCGCCCTCCCTCACTTCCCACCATCGAACAACGGCGACGCTTCGATGCGCTCAAGCATGCAGCGCGCCGCGCTCGTCAGCGGCCGGTTGGCCCTGACGATCAGGCGCGACTGCGCGGCCTCGAAGATGGGATTGGTGGTGCGCAGCGCCACAAGCTCGCCCCTGGCGACCTCCTTCACCACGGAGTTCGAGGAGGTGAAGGTCAGGCCAAGGCGACACTCGACATAGCGCTTGAGCGTGAGGATGGCGTTGGCGACGAAGCTGGGCGTGAGGACGATATTCTCGGAGAGCTCCGCCATCTGGATCAGCTGGCGCAAGCCGAATCCCGGCGCCATCATTGCCACCGGATATCGTGCCACGTCCTTCAATGCTGGCCGCTTGCGCTGGCGCGCGAGCGGATGGTCCGGCCAGGCAATGACACACAGCGGATGCGTGCGCGCGGCGACCACGCGAATGGCGGGGTCCGCGGGCGCGCCGAACACGACGCCGATATGCGCGTTGTCATGCGCCACCGCACGCACGGCGTCGGAGGCACCGGCCACCTTCAGCGAGACGCGGATGCCTGGATACTGGCGGCAGAACTCGTCTACCACGCCGCTCATCAGGATATCGACAAAGCCTTCGCTGGCCACCAGCTGGAGGTCGCCGCGCTGCAGGCCGTTCACCTCATCGAGCCGGGCCATCAGCGCTTGCTCGCTGGCCTGGCGGTCGCGGCAATGCTCCATCACGATGGCGGCCACCTCGGTCGGCACGATGCCCCGGCCTTTGCGCTCGAGCAGCGCCACGCCTAGTTCGGTCTCCAGCAACTGGATCTGCCGGCTGACGATCGACGGCTCCACGCCAAGCCGCTCGGCTGCGCCGCGCACCGACCCCGTGTTGACCGCCTCGAAAAAATACTGCAAGCGCCGCGCGCTGAGTCCGCCTTCCATTTTTTCCGTTCCTGTTGTTCTGGCCTTTCTGGTTTGCTCCCCTCGCCCACGCAGCGGATGGGGGGCCGGGGGAGAGGGCGGGCGCTCGATACGCCTGCGTGCTGCATAAAACCGAGGGCTTCGCTTCTAGTGGCTCCTAGCCAAACCGCCCCTCTCCCCAGCCCTCTCCCCGTGAGGGGAGAGGGAGCGACAGCCGTCGTCGTGGCGTGCGGTGTTGGCCCATCCGTCGGCTCCGTTCAATGTCACCGGTCTGCGACAGCCGTCGTCACGGCACGCGGCTTTGGCCCATCGGTCGGCTTCGTCCAATGCCTCTGTTTTGTTCAGCCATCGTCATGTCAAACGGCTTTGGTCCATTCAACAAAAATCGTTGCCAAATAGGCAACAATTTCCCGGCAAGCTTACATTGATCTGGAGGACTGGAATTGCGAATAATGTGCGGGCGGCAAATTCTCCCGCCCCCTTCGAGCAAACCAAGCATGAAACCCTTCTCTTCAATCCTGGCAGCCGCAACCCTGGGCGTGCTCTGTCACCAGACCGCGGGCGCGGCACCGCAAGACCCCGCGTACCCGGTCAAGCCCGTGAAGATCGTGGTCGGTTACGCGCCCGGCGGCTCCTCCGATGCCGTGGCGCGGCTGGTGGCCAACCGGCTGTCGGAACGGCTCGGGCAGAGCTTCGTGGTTGAAAACCGCCCTGGCGCGGCCAGCAATATCGCGGCGGCCGGCGTGGCGCGTTCGCCCAACGATGGCTACACCATCCTGCTGGGCTCCAATGCCAGCACCATCAATGTCTCGCTGTACAAGAAGCTACCCTTCGACTTCCAGAAGGACTTCGCGCCGGTGGTGTTGCTCACGCGCTTCCCGAACATCATGGCGGTGAACCCCTCGGTGCCGGCAACGACGGTGGCGGAGTTCATCAGCTATGCCAAGGCGCATCCGAAGGGCCTCTTCTTCGCGTCGTCCGGCGCGGGCTCGTCGACGCGGCTGTCGGCCGAGCTGTTCAAGATGATGGCGGGCATCCGGATGGAGCACGTGCAGTACAAGGGCAGCGCCCCGGCACTGACCGACCTGATGGCGGGCCAGGTGCAGGTGATGTTCGATACGGCGCCGTCGGTCATGCCGCTGATCAAGAGCGGGAAGCTGCGCGCGCTGGCGGTGACCAGCGCCAGCGCGCAGCCCTTCGCGCCGGAGATCCCCACCGTGGATGCCGGCGGGCTGAAGGGCTATGAAGTGGTGTCCTGGTACGCGCTCTTCCTGCCCGCGGGCACGCCGGGCAGCATCGTCGATACGCTGAACAAGGAAGTCAACGCGATCATGGGCGAGAAGGAAACCCGCGAGAAGCTCGCCGCGATGGTGGCGACACCAGGCGGTGGCACGCCCGAAGCGCTGCGCCAGTTTGTCGGCTCGGAAATCACCAAATGGGGCGCGGTGGTCAAGGCCTCCGGCGCCACCGCGGACTAGGCCGGAAGACCATGCGCGTTTTTGCCGGCTCGCTAGCCACCGAAACCAACACCTTCGCCCCGCTGCCGACCGCGCTCGATGCGTTCGTCGACCGCGGCTACTTTCCCGCGGGCACGCACCCGCCAGAAATGACCGTGTTCAGCGGCCCGCTATGGGCCGCCCGCGAACGCGGCCGCGAGCGCGGCTGGGTGGTGATCGAGGGCATGGCCGCGGGCGCGCAGCCCAGCGGCGTGACCACGCGCCATGCCTACGAAACGCTACGCGACGAGCTGCTCGGCGACCTGCAGCGCTCGCTGCCTGTCGACATGGTGGTGCTGGGCCTGCACGGCGCCATGGTGGCGGACGGCTATGCGGACTGCGAGGGCGACCTGCTCACCCGCGTGCGCGCACTGGTTGGCCCCGCCGTGGTGGTCGGCGCCGAGCTGGATCCGCACAGCCACCTGTCGGATGCCATGGTGGCGCATGCCGACATCCTGGTGGCCTACAAGGAATATCCGCACACCGATATCCGCGAGCGGGCGCTGGAGCTGGTGGACCTGTGCGCGGCGCAGGTGGAGGGACGCATCGCGCCCGTGGCGGCAGTGGTCGACTGCGAGATGGTCGTCACCATCCGGACCAACCAGGAGCCGGCACGCAGCTATGTCGACCGGCTGATCGCACTGGAGGGCCGCGACGGCATCCTCTCGGTCTCCGTGATGCACGGCTTCCCGTGGGGCGACGTGCCCGACATGGGCACCAAGCTGCTGGTGTACGCGGATGCTGACGCCGCGGCCGCGCAACGGCTCGCGCGGCGCCTGGCCGACGAGCTGATCGGCATGCGCGAGGCCCTGACGCCGGCTTACCCTGCCCCGGATGCGGCCATCGACCTGGCGCTGGCATTGGCCATGGAGCCGGGCGGCGCGCCCGTGGTCATCGCGGATGCGGCCGACAACCCTGGCGGCGGCGCGGCCGGCGATGCCACGTTCCTTTTGCATCGCCTGCGCGAGCGGGGCATCGGCAACGTGGCGGTGGGCCCCGTGTGGGACCCCATCGCGGTGCGCATTGCCTTTAGCGCCGGCGTGTGCGCGCGGCTGGCGCTGCGCATCGGCGGCAAGGTCAGCCCGATGTCGGGCGAGCCCATCGACCTGGACTGCGCCGTGAAGGCGCTGGTCCCGGACATGATCATGACGGGGCTGTCGGGCGCGCCGGCGGCGGTAGGCAACGCGGCACTGGTGGAAGCGGATGGCATCGAGATCGTGCTGATCACGCTGCGCGCGCAGGCGCTGGACACCGATGTCTTTACGCAGCTCGGCTGCCGGCTGGCGCAGAAGACGCTGATCGTCGTCAAATCGGCGCAGCACTTCCACACCGCGTTCTCGCGGATCGCGCGCCATGTCATCTACGCGGATGCGCCGGGCTCGGTCTCGCTCGATCTGCGCTCCCTGCCCTACCGGCACATTCGCCGGCCCAAGTGGCCAATTGATGATTGATGCCTGAACAAAAGAAGGCGGCGGGCGCGCCCAGACGCGCTCCCGCCGCCTTCACGGCATCATGCCTTCTTCAATCCTTCTTCAAGCCTCTTCAAGCCTTCTTCACCCACGCACTGCACCAGCCCTTGGTCGCGACCTGCTTGCCGGCAAACAGGGGGCAGCCGCCGCTTGCGTCGGTCGCCTTGCCCTGGAAGAGCTGGCAGTTGCCGCAATGCTGGCTGGCATCGTGCTTCGGGTACTTGGCCTTGTCCACCTTCGATGTATCGGCCTTGTAGCCCAGACCGACCGCCTGCGGATCTTTTTCATCCACCATCGGGCCGCTGCCCTGCGCCCTGGCCGACAGGGAAACACCCAGCGCGCCGGCCGCCGCGATGATCGGAATGCCTTTCAAGAAATGACGACGAGTTGACATCTTTATTCCTCTTTTCTGTGGGGGACAAACTGGACAGGGCCGCGCCTCGTGTAACAGCGCAAGCCACCATCCCTCAACCATCGGCGCACCCATGACGGTGCGCGCCGGATACCCGCCCGGACGCAGGCCACGCCACGGCAAGAAGCAAAGTGTCAGACACGTCGGTTCAAAGTGCGGGCAGCCGGCACCCGGAGCCGCCATCGTGGCTGGCTCCAGGCTTGTATCCCGATTGAGTTTAGGCGACGTCGATTACGTTGAGGTTGCGCGTAGTCATGGATATGAATGATCCATGCCCTGCGCGCGCCTGGAATCCGGCTGCCTGATCGCTCGGGACTGGATCGGGCTGGGAAGAACGTCCTAACGCCGTCCGCCCATATCGACGATCGCGCCGTTTGGCGCAACCAGGTAGAAGTCCCCGCCTACGCCTACCCAGTGGTGGCCTTTCGATGGCTTCGGCAGATCGTACGAATGCCAGTCATCCACGACATATTGACGATCACGGTACTCCGCGGGGAGCCTGTCGCCCTTATGCCACTGGCCGGGCCCGGCACGCCCGTTGTCGCGGTCGTCACCCGGGCCCCGACGGGCATCCCGGGGCGGCTGCGACTGGCCCTGATATTGGTAACCACGGTCGGCGCCGCGGTCGGAGTCACGATCAGGGCCGCGGTCCGGCTGCGCAAAACTCGGGGCCGAGACCAGGAACCCGCCGGCGAGCATCGCGCCCAACAGCAGTTTGCTTCTCACGGTTTTCGTCATCAGGCACTCCTTTTTATTAGCCGCCATGCCCGCGCTGGCCGCGCTGGCCGCGCTAGCCGCGCTAGCCGCGGTGGCCCTTGCAGGACATCATCAACAGGGCGAAAAGCACAAGCAAGCCACGCAAATGGCTTGTCGCCATTTGCTGGCTCGCAACTTCGATGCCCGGCTTAAGGATAGTGGCTGTGGCGCAGGATGGCGGCGAGAAGCGCCGGATGAGGCGCTCATCACGCTTGCGCGGAGGAAAATGGAGACGCCGTGGCAGATTGGCAGGAACACGGTGGCGGTAAATGCCTGCCACCGGTGTAAAAACTTCAACCCGATACGGCCAAGACGCGGCGCACAAGCCGCGCCGGCATCACAACCCATGTCGCCAGCGATCAGGCGTGCGCACCCTGCAGCGTGCCGGCAAAACGGTGTTGCCCAGGGGCTTTGTCGTCAGGGGTGGCGTCCAGCTTGAACTCGCCCACCGCGTTCTGCAACTGGTGCGCCTGTTCCGCCAGGGCCGACGCGGCGGCGGCGGCTTGTTCCACCAGCGCGGCGTTCTGCTGCGTGACCGCGTCCATTTGCATCACCGCTTGATTGACCTGCTCGATGCCGCCGCTCTGCTGCGCCGACGCCACCGAAATCTCGCCCAGGATGGTGGTCACCTGGCGGGACGCCGTCACGATCTCGCGCATGGTCTGGCCGGCATGCTCCACCCGCGCGGAGCCGTTGCGCACCTGCTCCACGGAGTCGCCGATCAGGCCGCGGATTTCCTTGGCCGCCGCGGCGCTGCGCTGCGCCAGCGTGCGCACCTCGCCCGCCACCACGGCAAAGCCGCGCCCTTGCTCGCCCGCGCGCGCTGCTTCCACGGCGGCGTTGAGCGCCAGGATATTGGTCTGGAATGCGATGCCCTCGATCACGTCGATGATGTCGACGACCTTCTTGGAACTCGCGCTGATCGCCTGCATGGTCTCCACCACCTCGCCCACCACAGTGCCGCCGCGCTGCGCAATATTCGAGGCATTGGCCGCCAGTTCATTGGCCGCGTGCGCGCGCTCGGTGTTCTGCCTGACCATGGCGGTCAGCTCGCCCATGCTCGATGCGGTTTCCTGCAGCGCGGCGGCCTGCTCCTCCGTGCGCTGCGAGAGATCGGTATTGCCTGCCGCGATCTGCGTCGAGGCGTCCGTGATGGAATCGGTCGATTCCTTGATGCGGGTCACCAGATCCGTGAGCATGTCCTCCATCTCGCCCATGCCGGCCAGCAAGCGGCCGAACTCGCCCTTGCGCTCGGTTTCAAACTCCTTGCTGAGATCGCCGGAGGCCACGGTCTCGGCGATATAGACGGCCTCGGCAAGCGGCTCCGCGATGCTGCGCGCGATGCCGTAGGTAAATGCGGCGCCAACCAGAAGCGCGACAAACCATAGGGTAAACATCAGGGTGCGCGCGCCGTCGATGGCCTGTTGCGCGTGGCCGCCGCCAGCCCCGGGCAGGCGGTCCAGCCCGACCGCGATCGCCGCGGCCATCAAGAGCAAAACCACCGCGAAACCCACGCCAAGGCGTGTACGGATGGTCAGGTTGGCAAATGACATCATTGCTGCATCTCCCCTTTTATGTGGACTACGCCGGCTTCGTCGTCTGGATAACGGCGATCCGCGCAGAAACTTTAGGAGAAATCCCAGATGTCTTTATCTGCGCCGTCGGCGGGCCCCCTCAGCCGGGGAGATGGCCCGGCGGCGCCCCGTCGCCCGCGCGGCTGCCGGCGGGGAAATGCACGCCGGCGCGCTGGGCCGCCCGTACGATGTGATCCGACATGGCGCGCTGGGCCAGGCTGGCGTCGCCAGCGGCCAGCGCCTCGATGATGGCGCAATGCTCGGTGTAGGTGGCATGGCGGCTGCCGCGCTGGTAGAACGGCAGGCGCTGGCTTTCCTGCATAACGTCGGTGCTGTTGCGCAGGATATCGGCGATGGCGCGGTTGCCGGCGATCGCGATGATGCGCATATGAAAATCGAAATCCAGCCGCGCGGCCTGCGTGAAGTCGGACGCGTCGATGCAGCCCCGCATGGCCTCGGTGTTCTCGCGCAAGGCATCGATGTCTTCCGGCAACAGCGCCGCCGCAGCCAGTCCCACGGTGAAGCCTTCCAGCGCGAAGCGCAGCTGGTAGATATCGGTCAGCGAATGCGATTTGGAGAAACGCCATGGCGGCGGCGTGCCGTCGCCGGCGTCGGCGACATACACGCCCTTGCCGGGGCGCGAGACCACCAGCCCGAGCCCCTGCAGCGTGGACAACGCCTCGCGCAGCGAGGTGCGGCTGATGCCGAGTTGCTCCGACAGGTCGCGCTGCGAGGGCAACAGCGATCCGGCCGGATACTTGCCACCCTCGATCCACTCGCGGATCAGGTTCGCGGCATTGGCGGAGATGGCGGTAGCTGTGACCATTGGGTGCGATGAAGTCCTGCGCGGGACAGTGAAAGTGGGCGGCCGGCGCTGGCGCCGGATCGACGGCAGATTGTACTCGACGGCCTGAGGCACCCCGGTTGCATCCAGCTTACGGATATCCCTGCCAAAAGACCGGTTCGCGCCCCTCTCCCACTTGTGTCCCACTTGTGGGAGAGGGGAAACAAAGCTCGCAAATCCGGTGTTGCCAGCAGTCCGGGGACGGGCCATGCGGCGCCTTACTTGTTCACCAGCCGCGCGGGCACCGTATAGGTCAGCGCGGCGCCGCAAAGCAGCACGCCTGCCAGCACGAACATCGCCAGGTTGGTGCTTTGCGTAGCGTCCTTGATCAGGCCGATCATGTAGGGGCTGACAAAGCCGGCCAGGTTGGCGAACGAGTTGATCATGGCGATGCCGGCAGCGGCGCCCGCGCCGGACAGCAATGCGGTCGGCAGGCTCCAGAACAACGGCGACGTAGCCAGGCTGCCGCCCGCGGCCAGCGCCAGTGCCGCGAGCGAGAGCACCACGTTGTCGCTGAAGATCGCGCTCAGCGCCAGGCCGGCGGCGCCGCAGCAAAACGGCACGATCAGGTGCCAGCGGCGTTCACGCATGCGGTCGGAGCTGCGGCTGACCAGGATCATCGAACACACCGCGACGGAGAACGGGATGGCCGTCAGCAGGCCGATATTCAGCGCGCCGGCCACGCCGGATTGCCGGATCAGGGACGGCAGCCAGAACGTCAGCCCGTACTGGCCCATCACCGTGCAAAAGCAGATGCAGGCCATCTTGATGATGCGGCGGTCCGAGAACAGCTGCCGCATGGTCATGTGCCCGCCCTTGGTCGCGTTCTCGTTGGCGATGTTGCGCTCCAGCAGGTCTTTCTCGCCCTGCGTCAGCCAGCGCGCCGAGCGGATGTTGTTGTCCAGGTAGGCCAGCACGGCAAAGCCGACCAGCAGCGATGGCAGCGCCTCGATCAGGAACATCCATTGCCAGCCCCGCAGCCCCGCCACGCCCTGCATCGATTCCATGATGAAGCCGGAGAGCGGGCCGCCGAAGATGCCCGACACCGGAATGGCACACATGAACAGCGCCACCATGCGCGCGCGGCGGTGCGACGGGAACCAGTAGGTCAGGTACAGGATCATGCCGGGATAGAAGCCCGCCTCGGCCGCACCGAGCAGGAAGCGCAGCACGTAGAACTGCGTGGTGGTCTGCACGAACACCATCGCAGCCGAGATCACGCTCCACATGATCATGATGCGCGAGATGGTCGCCTTGGCGCCGATGCGGTGCATCAGCACGTTGCTCGGCACTTCAAAGAAGAAGTACCCGATGAAGAACAAGCCGGCGCCCAGCCCGTAGGCGGACTCGCTGAACCGCAGGTCGCCCAGCATATGCAGCTTGGCAAACCCCACATTGACGCGGTCCAGGTAGGCCACGACATAGCAGAGCATCAGGAACGGCAGCAGGCGCCACGCTACCTTGCGGTAGACGGCGTTTTCCCGCGCCGTCGCGTGGGCGGCGGCGGGCTCGGGGGCTAGCGATGGGGCGGTGGTCAGGGACACAGCGGGTTCCTCCTCGGGTGGCTCGGCTTGTTGCTTCAACTGGTATTACCAGTCTGTTTTCTTAGGGATGGCGAAGGATACGTCCCGGCGCTAGCGTGGGAAAGCGGCGTAAACCCTGTGCTGCAAGCGCCTTGACGCAAACCACGGGCAACCGGATACTAGTATCACTGGTATTACCAGTTGAACCGCAAGCGGATGTCCACGGATTGGCCAACCGCCATCCCCGGCCACTCATTACCCATGACGAAGAGGAAAAACGTGTCTGCTCCCGACGAGACGGCGATCCAGCCCCCACCGCCATCCCAACCGCTGGTGCGCTTGCAGGTGGAGCCACTGACCGTGGCGGCCTTCGCCCCGTTTGGCGATGTCATCGAAAGCGAGGGGCGCGCGCCAATGGTGATCAATGGCGGCATGACGCTGCGCTACGACGATCTCGCCGGCGTCGATGTCCACACGCAGGGTGGCCGGGCGCTGATCAGCTTCTTCGACACGCAGCCTTATGCGCTGCCGCTCGGCATCCGCGCCATGGAGCGGCACCCGCTGGGCAGCCAGGCCTTCGTGCCCCTGGACGAAGCCGCCTTCCTCGTGGTCGTGGCGCCCGCCGGCGACCCGCTCGACGAATCGGCCATCCGCGTGTTCGTCACCAACGGCAGGCAAGGCGTGAACTACAAGCGCGGCGTCTGGCACCACTCGCTGATCGTCACGCAAGGCATGGCGCGCTTCCTGGTGGTGGATCGCGGCGGCGAGGGCCACAACTGCGACGTCACCGAACTGCGCGGCAACTACCAGGTGGCTGGGTGACAGCAGGCACGCCTTCGCCCGCGCCGCCATAGAGCATCACGCCGACCGTGGAGACACGAGCATCCTTGCGTACGCCGGCAAGTCCAGGCACTGGTAGCCGGCGGCCGTCAGTGCGCGATCCTCTTCTGCGGAAAACGCGGGAGAGAACAGCGCTTTGGTCAACGACCAGCCTTTCACCCGGCGCCCTTCCTTGGTCAACATGAACCGCTCGATGTGTCGCTCGAACTCGGCAAGCGAGGACCGGGTGTGTTTGCTTGCATTGCGCTTGCAGGAGCCGAAGCGGATACAGTGCGTGTCTTCGTCGAGTGCGACGACATCGATCTCGATCGCGTTCTGCTCGTCCCGTGGCCGATTCCAGTAGCCCAGTTCGATGCTGGTCAGCGAGAAGTCGCCCACGCCCTTGCGCGAGCACTCCACGTGTAATTGACGAACCAGCTTCTCGAAAGCGTATCCCTCATGCCCATACAGCCGAGGGAGCGTCAGGTCGATCGCCTTGGATAGTGGGCGCATGCGGGAAGCATCTCGCGCCGGCTTCACGACCGACAGCCATGCCTGCAGGAAGTTGTCGGTAATGTAGTAGCGGGCATTGCGACTCTTGCTCTGCGAGAACACCGGGTGGCGCTTGTCGACCATATGGTAGTTGTCAACAAGGCGTTTGATCGTGACCTTCAACGACGCTTCGTCTTCATCCCGCAGCAGGGTGTCGACCAGTTGCCCGTGGCTCGATCCCGGATGCTCCGCAAGGAAGTTCAAGACCGACAGCGGCCTGCCCTTCACCTCGCGAAGGAAGGACGTGTCTGCCTCTTCGGACAGAGGGCCGCCTTCACGCAGGAACATCCGCTCGAGCAAGGCCTCCTGAAACCCGGCACCCACCTGAAACAGACCCTGGTCATATGCATCCCGGTAAAACTTCGGAACGCCCTCGAAAAAGGCCCAGAGCGTTAGCCAATGGTGCGGGTCGCGTATATCGTGCACGCGGTACACCTCGGCCAAGTCCTCGAAATCCCAGTGCTGCAGTTCGATCGTCGCCGTTAGCCGCCCAAAGAGCGGCGCGCCCTTGTCGTCCAGGAGAGCGCTCATTTCCGACTGCAGGGAGCCGAGGACAAATAGCCCGCCCCCTTGCATATCGCGCAGCCGGTCCACTTGCTCCTGCAGGAACGAGTTGAAGGCGTAGAGCCTCGCGTCCGTGAAGTACTGGAATTCTTCCAACACGACAATCATGCCGCGGCGGCATAGCTGGCCGATCACGCCAGCCATCGAGGCGAAATCAGTAACCTGCGAAGCCAGCGAATTGGCGCCCCGGGATTCGCAGTCTTCGAGCGCCCGGCGGAACCCGGCCGCCACATCTCGTTCGTCCGAATCCGGTATCTGCATATAGACGATTCGGGCGAGTAACGACGGCTCGCTCGTGGACAACTCACGCAGCAGTGTCGTCTTGCCGATGCGTCGCCGGCCTTGGATGCGGCAGAAGAACCATTTGGGGCCCCGGACAATCCGGTCCAATGTCTCCAATGTCCCTGTACGCCCGTAGAATCCCCAGGAAGTCATGCGATTCCTTTTAGTTACACGAATGTATCTTATAGAACCGCCGGGCGCATGGCTAGGCTGGAAGCCGGTTTGCGGTCAAAACTCCTGTTCGCGGGTCACGGTGCACGGCCCCACCCGCTTCGGCATTTTGTCGCCATTGCCTATAAGTTACATCAATGTATCTTATAGAAATATTACATTAAAGCGCCTATAGAGCCGCTTTCCAAGTCACTTCCTCATCCCTGAAAAATCCAGCAGCGCGTTGACCAGCTTGAGCAACCGCAGGCCGTTGCGATGCGTGATCTCGATCAGCCGGTGATCGTCGGAGCCGGCGGCGTGGGGCCTGTTCAGCAACGCCTCGAGCGGACCGAGCATCAGCGTCAGCGGCGTGCGGAACTCGTGGCCGATGCTGGAGAAGGACGTGGACGCACGGCGTGGGACGGTGCACGAAGGGTCTCATCCGCCGCTTTGCCGGGCGCGCAGCGATCGGCTCGCCGTAGCCGGCGCGAGCCTGCAAACCCTATTGAAATTAGCCGGTCACAGGTACTCCCTGATGTCATGGCGCGGGAAAGCCCGTCAGCGCACGGGACTCCCGGCACGCCACCACGCAACGCCCTCAGTCCACCGTGATCTGGCGCTTGCGAATCACGCCGGCCCAGCGCGCGCTGTCCTGCTGGATCGTGGTGGCCAGTTCCTGCGGCGTGCCGCCGCTGGTGTCCATGCCGAGTGTGGCCAGCTTCTCCTTGAGCGCCGGGTTCGCCAGCACTTCAAGCGCCTGGTGATTGATGCGGGCGATCACGTCCTTGGGGGTGCCTGCCGGCGCCATCAGCGCGTACCAGGATACGGCCTCGAACTTGGGAAAGCCCTGCTCGGCAATGGTGGGCACGTCGGGCATCACCGCCAGGCGTTTCTGGCTGGCCACGCCGAGCGCGTGGAGCTTGCCCGCCTTGATGTACGGCAGCGCCGACGAGACCTGCGCGAACATCATGGTCACCTGGCCCCCGACCAGATCGGTCATGGCCGGGCTCACGCCCTTGTAGGGAATGTGGTTGAGCTTGACCTTGGCGTCCAGCTGCAGCAGCTCGCCCGCCAGGTGCGCCTGGCTGCCGGCCCCGGGCGAGGCAAAGGTCAGCTCGCCCGGCTTTTGCGCCGCCAGCTTGAGGAGATCCGCGAGGGAGGCGGCGGGAACGTTGGCGCCGACCACCAGCACGTTCTCCGCCGTGGCCAGCATCGTCACCGGCACCAGGTCTTGCGCCTTGTACGGCAGGCTGCGGAACAGAGAAGGATTGACGGCGATATTCCCTACCGGCACCACCGCCAGCGTATAGCCATCCGGCGCGGCCTTGGCCGCCTGGTCCACGCCGATGGTGCCGGCCGCGCCCGCCTTGTTCTCCACCAACACGCTTTGGCCCCACGCCTTGGACAGCCCCTCGCCCACGACCCTGCCGAGCACGTCGGCGGGCCCGCCCGCCGGGAACGGCACGATCAGCCGCACGGGCTTGGACGGATAGGCCTGGGCGCCGGCAAGTATCGGCAACCCGGCGGCCAGCAAAGTCATCAGGAAACGCTTCATCGACAATTCTCCACGTCAGTCGGACTATCAGAAAATCAAGAATACTGGCTCCCGGGCATGGCCAGCCACGCGCAAGCCGTGCTCGCTGCCGTGGCGGTCATGGGCGGTACTCTTTGGCGTCAAGGGTGCCGGTCAGCGCAAAGCCCGCCTGGTCGGCTTCGCTGGCGTAGCGCGCCAGCACGTCATAGTCCTGCGCGCTGACGGCAGCAAAGCGCGCCAGCCGCAGTTGCGCAAGCCAGCCCGAGCAGGCCGGATCGCGGTGCAGGTCCAGCAGCACGGCGCGCACGCGCGCCACGGTGGCGTCTCCGGTCTGCGGCGAAGCCACCAGCGGCGGAATCGGCGAAGCTGGCGTCACCGCCACGCTGCGCACCTTCGCCATCAGCTCAGGGGCGTGCATGCGCAGCAGGTCAAGCACATAGCTGTCCACCACGCCCACCTCGGCATCGCCGCCGATGACCGCGTCGATCACCTGGCGCGGTGTGGGGGTTGGCGCCGCCGTTGGCCGGAACAGCGCGACGGCGCCGGCGGCAGCCGTTTCCATCAGGTAGTGCCGTGGCGCGTTGTAGCCGGAGTTCGATTCCGGCAGCATGCAAGCCAGCCGGCCTCCGAAGGCCGGCTCCAGCGTGGTGGCCGCCGCATCGGCGCGCACGATGAACTCAGTGAAGTACGCCGGCCGGCCCCCATAGCGCGGCAGCGACGGTACCGGCGCCGCCAGCAGGCGATGACGGCTTCCCGCGCCGACAAACGGGAACCCGCACATGAAAACGCAGCCGCAGTCCGGCCGCGCCCACAGCGCGCTGACCGGCGCCGGCGCGGCATGCTCGACGTATGTCCACGCCACGCCGGCCCGCTCACCCACGTAGGTGAGCAACGCCCGCCACGCCTGCCCCACCGGCGCGGCCACCGCATACATGCGCGCGTTGGCGATCATGCGTAGACGAGCTGCTGGCCAATGCCCATGCGCTCGGCCTTCTTCATGATGGCGTGGCCAAGCGCGATATCGCTCAGCGACAGGCCACGGTGCCAGAACAGGTTGGTCTCGTCATCGCTCTGCCGGCCCGGCTTGCGGCCCGCGACGATCTCGCCAAGCTCCGCGTGCAAGGTCTGCTCGGACAACTTGCCCGCCTCCACATGCGCGCGCAGCGAGCCGAACATGCCACCCTTGCACTGGGTCCAGTCGTCCACCACCAGCTTGCTCATGATGTCGGTCAGCGACAGCTCCACGGCGCTCATGGTCCCGTACGGCACCACAAATGCGCCCGGCTTGATCCACTCCGTCTTGAGCAGCGGCGTGGGCTTGTCCAGCCGCGACGCCTCGACCACGATGTCCGCGCCCCGCACGCACGACTCCCAGTCCTGCGTGACGATGACCTTCTTGCCAAGATCCCTCTCCAGCCGCGCGGCGAAAGCGTCGCGGCTTTCCGGGCGCCGCGAATGCACGCGGATCTCGTCGAAATCGAAGAGGCTGTCGAGCAGGCGCACATTCCAGTACGACGTGCCGCGCGCGCCGATATGGCCAAGCACCTTGCTGTTGCGGCGTGCCAGGTGGCGCGCGCCCAGCGCGGTCACCGCGCCGGTGCGCGCATCGGTGATGAAGGTCGCGTCGATCATCGCCACCGGCATGCCGGTGCGCGGGTCGAACAGGTTGAGCATGGCCATCTCCGACGGCAGGCCCAGCTTGTAGTTGTCGACGTAGTCGCCAACGATCTTCACGCCGGCCAGCCCGAGCGGCGCCACATAGCCGCGCAGCACGTTGAAGTGGCCATTGAACGCGGGGTCTGGAATCAGGTGCACGCGCGGCTCGATCACGGTCTGGTTGTTGCCTTGCGCCAGCAGGCCCTGCTCCACCGCGTCGAGGATTTCCTTGTCGGTCATCGCGAGCTTCGCGATGTCACGGCCGTTGATGTAAGTCAGATGGATATCGCTCATGTCTTTTCCTGGTCTCCTGTGAACGTTGGGACGATGCACCGGCATGCATCAGGATGCCCCGCAATGGGCTGCGCATCCCCATCGCGGTGCTGGCGCCGGTTGCGCCTGGCGCCGCCTTGGTGCACGTGTTCAAGCGCGCTGTCAGAACCCAGTGTAGGCAGCAGCGGCATTACTGTCATATGCTTATATGTCCGCGCGACTTAACATCAGGTTAATGGGTTGAAATCATGAAAATGAACCTCCGGCAGATCGAAGTGTTCCGCGCCGTGATGCTCACGGGCTCGATCAGCGGCGCGTCCAAGCTCCTGTATGTGTCCCAGCCCGCCATCAGCCGACTGATGTCGCACACCGAGCAACGCCTGGGGCTGGAGCTGTTCCGCCGCGTGAAGGGACGCCTGTACCCGACACCGGAAGCGCGTCGGCTGCTGGGCGAGGTCAATGCGGTGTATGAAGGGATCGAGCGCGTGAACGAGATCGCCGAAGACCTCGCCACCAACCGCACGGGCAGCCTGCGCATCTCATGCAGCCCGAACCTCGGGCAGACAGTGCTGCCCCGGGCCATCGCCTCGTTTCGCGCCGCGCATCCGGCCGTGCGCATCGTGGTGCGCACGCAGATCCCGGGCAACATGCTGCGCGCCCTGCTCTCCGGCCAGGCCGAGCTGGCCGTGTCCAACATGCCGCTGGCGCATCCCAACCTGGAATCCCGGCTGCTGGTGAAGAACCCGATGGTGGCGCTGGTGCCCGCGGGACACCCTTTGAGCGGGCGCAGCTATGTGCGCCCGGCGGAGCTCGCCGGGGAGCCATTGATTGGCTACGGCGCGGATGTGCCGTTCGGCTTGCTGGTGCGGGAGATGTTTGGCAACGACTTCGATGACATCGACATGCGGATCGAAGTGGAGCAGGCGCACGTGGCGCGCGCGCTGGCGCAGGCCGGGGCCGGCATCGCGCTGGTCGATGCCATGACAGTGTTCGGGCAAGCGTGGCCCAATATCGTGGCCATTCCGATCCGGACCAAGGTCAATGCCTCGGTCCAGATCTTCAATGTCCAGTCCGAGCCGCTGTCTCGGCTGTCGCTCGAATTCGCGCAGGAGCTGGTGGCGCGGATGAAGGGTTGAGGCGTGGGGGCGGTCAGGCCGACGCACCCACGCCGCCGCTCACTTCTTCAACGGATGCGCCAGGAAGAACCGCACCATCTCCGCGCTGGCATCGGGCCCGCTCGCGTCGGCATACGAGCCGCGTGTGCTGCCTCCCGCCCACGCGTGCTGCGCGCCATGAATCAGCCAATGCTCCGCCTCGACGCCACCGGGCGACTTCAACCGACGGCACGTGACGGTGCGCCCGTTCTGTTTGCTGGTCCGCTGGCTGTCGCCAGCGGCGGCGCCCTTGAACTCCCGCAGCAATCGCTCGCTGTTGGATACATGGACCGTCGGGTCCGCATCGCCGTGAAACACGATCAGCGGGCGCATTGGCGCGGCTCGCGCCCTGTCCGCCAGCTTCCCGCCTTTCATCGCAGCGAGCGCCGAGGGCAAGTCATGCGCGCTGCCGTGCGCCAGGCCAGAGTGAATCCCCGCGGCGGCATACAGCTCGGGATAGGCGTGGACCATCACAGCGGCCATGGCGCCACCTGCGGACAAGCCAGCCACGTACACGCGATCGGGATCGACCGGGTGGCTGGCCATGACTTCCCGCGTGATACCCGCGATCAGCGCTGGCTCGCCCAGCTCGCGCTGCTGGTCGCCCGGCTTGAACCAGCTCCAGCACTTGGACGGATTGGCCGTCGCGGGCTGGATCGGATACGCGACCAGGAAGCCGTGGCGCTCGGCGAGCGCATTCATGCGGGTGCCCGCCGCGAAATCGTCCGCATCCTGCGTACAGCCGTGCAGCATCACCACCAGCGGCAGGCGCTGGCCCTGGAAGCCGGCGGGCACGTAGAGCTTGTAGGCGCGCTGGCCAGCGTGGCCGGTGTAGCGCCTGACGGTGAAGTGGCCGGTGTCCTGCACGCCGGGTTGCGGTGCGGGTTGCGGCGCATGCCCGGGCTTTGCGCGGGCTTCACGCGCTTGCGGAGCGATTTCTTGCGCTTGGCGCGGCAGCAGCGCCTCAACAACTTGTGCAGGCTGGAAGCCCGCGACGGGAACTGCGCCGTTGCCGCGCAGCGCACGCTGAATAGCCTCGGTGGCTTCCAGCGGCCCCGCGGTGCGCAGCAGCTCCATGGCTTCGTGCATGGAAGCCAGAAATTCTTCGTTCATCTTCATCATGGTGTCCTTCGATGTGCCTTTAGCGTTGGGCTTTGGGTTGCCTCACGGCTTAGCGGATGCGGCCGGCCAGCGCGGCCTTGACGGCGGCGGAGGCATGGAAAGCGCCCAGCACCACGATCGATTCGATCGTGGCCAGGGCAAGCTCGGGCGTGACATCGGATGCAATGCTGGCGAGTCCCAGCACATGGATATCCAGGCGCTGGTGGGCGGCTTGCGCTGCCTCCAGGTCCTGGCGGGAGAAATGCTGCAGGCCGAGCACCAGCGCGCGCCGCGTCACGGTCTCGCTGACGGCCTGCGCGTGGATCGCAAGCTGGTTGCGGATCGCGGTGCGGATCAGATCGGTGCGGTTCGAGTAAAAGCCTTCCTCGACCAGCAGGTCGATCTGGCCGAGATCGACGGGGCCGAGATTGATCGTGATCTTCTCGGTTTCGCCGCCTTTGGGGCGGGGGATCACGCTAAGTGCACCTTGCTGCTCACTCATGGTCATTTACCATCCAAATAACATCCAGTGGGATGGTTATAGGATGGAACACCCCGTTGGGCAAGAAGGATTGCAGATTTTTGCTGCAATCGCACATGAAAGTGCAGCCGACGGTATTTGGTGTAGCTTCCACCCTGGCGTTCACGCCGTTCCAGGCGACACATGAAATTTTTCGCTACGCGGCGAGGTGCCGGGGGATCCGCTCTATCCTTGGGCGTGGCGTCATCCACGCCGAACCAGAGAACCAAAAAACCAAAGAACCAGGGATCAAAAGAACATAGGAGCGATATGCCAGCCTCCGCAATGACGACGCGCAGCAGCCCATGGCATTGCCGGGCGGCACCCTTGCTTGCCGCCGCTTGCGCAGCCCTGGCGCTATGCGGCTGCGCACCGGACTCGGTGCGCAACTTCGAGGCGAAAGGCTTCAATGCCTACCTGGACAGCGTGCAGCGCGGCTGCCCGAACATGATGATCGGGAACAACAACATCAGCGATTGGCTGCGCACCGACCGCGGCCAGAACGACAGCGACTACGTGTACTGGCTCGACCAGACCTCCCGGCTTTACTACCAGCGCATCACGCCGGCGCAGTATCGCGACTCGGTCATCGGCGCGCTCGGGCAAGGCAAATCGGATGCGCGTGCGGTGGACTGCATCGTCGGCAAGCTGCCCGCGCAGCGCCCTACCAGCCCGGCAGGGGACAAGCGGCCGTAATTGCTGGCCGTGGCTGCTGCATGGGGTTTAGCGCGCCGCGCTCGGCTGCAAGAGAACGCGTCGCCGGCTCTGCCGGCGACGCGTTCCTTAACCG
>NZ_BAAILO010000329.1:36767-87409 GCF_054589115.1 Cupriavidus sp. 8B
TGCCTTGCGCCCGGCGCGCAGGACGCAAAGGCCTGAACGGCCGGCTTCCGGTCGGTTGCACCAGCCCGCGGGCCACCCTTGGCAAGGGCTAGGCGACTTCCACCACCATCTCGATCTCTACACACGCTCCCATCGGCAACTGCGCCACGCCAAAGGCGCTGCGCGCATGGCGCCCTTTTTCGCCGAAGACCTCCAGCAACAGCGCCGAGGCGCCATTCGTGACGATATGCTGCTCGGTATAGTCCGGCGCGGAGTTCACCAGGCTCATCACCTTGACGACTCGCGTGACCCGGTTGAGATCACCGAGCGTTGCATGCAGCGTGCCAAGCAGATCGATGGCCACCGCTCTTGCCGCTGAGCCGCCCTCCTCGGTACCCACGCCCTGCCCGAGCTTGCCGACCCAGGGCGCACCATTCTTGCGCGCAATGTGGCCGGAGACGAACAAGGTCTTGCCCGTCTGGACAGCCATCTCGAACAGCGCCCCCGGCGCTGACACCGGATCCAGCGTTATCCCCAGCTGGGCCAGCTTGTCATACACAGAATCACTCATAGGTCTCTCCGTTAACTGCTTGATGATGCATGGGGGGTATCCGAGCGGCTATTCCGCCGGTTCGGCGTCGTCGCGCATTCCCTTGAGATGCTTGTAAACAGTTGCCCGCCCCATGCCAAGAATAGTTGCAACATAGTTAGCCGCGCTCTTGCCGTTGAACGCGCCCTCCGCGTATAGCGCCTCCACCAGCTCACGCTTGTGATCGCGGGTGAGCGTGTTCAACGCCAGTTGGCGCTTCTGCAGCCATTCGTGCAGGAAAATATTGATCCGCTCCTGCCAGTCGTCCTTGAACAGGTCGACCGGGCGGGAGGCCACACCGACCCCCTTGACGAAGAGTTCCAGGGCAGCCCCGATATCTTCAAACACGGCGATATTGAAGTTCACGCACATCACGCCAGCCGGCTTGCCGTCTTCCCCGTCGATCGTGACGCTGATGGACCGCATGCGCCGGCCGTCCCAGTTCAGCTTCTCATAGGGCCCGTAGATCTTCTTCTTGGCGTTGATGTCCAGCTCATCGATTGACGAGTCGTCACCCACCTCGCGCCGGGAGAGGTTGTTCGAGATATGAATGACCTTCCGGTCCGCCGTGTCATGTATGACCACTTCGGCGTACGGAAAAAACAGCGTGGATATGCTGTCCGCAATGGCCGCATAGCGTTTGAGCAGCATGGCACTCCTGGTCGTCTCCCTGTTCTTCTTCATCGTCGCTCCCCGTTGGTCCGCTGGCCTGGCCGCGAGGCAGGCCTCTGTACGAAGCCCTCTCGCCTGCGCATCTTGCTCCATGCGTGGCCAAACCTAGAACGATACCTTATGCCCCGCCCGATGCCGAACGAAACGCCGGGTGCGATCGTTGTCTCCTCCCCCAAAGGGGCGCCCGCCAGGTGCCCCGGCCTACTTCAGGTTGTTCGAGAGAAATTGCTGCAGGCGCGGCGACTGCGGGCTCGCAAACAACTGCTCGCCGACTCCCGTTTCTTCGACCTTGCCCTTGTGCAGGAACACCACCTGCGTGGAAACCGAGCGCGCAAAGCCCATCTCGTGGGTGACCACCACCATGGTCCGCCCCTCGGAGGCCAGTTGCTGCATTACCTTGAGCACCTCGCCCACCAGTTCGGGGTCGAGCGCCGAGGTCGGTTCATCGAACAGCAGCACATCGGGCCGCATGGCAAGGGCCCTGGCAATCGCGACGCGTTGCTGCTGCCCGCCCGAGAGATGCGCCGGGTAGGCGCCCATGGCTTGCTGGGTCAACCCGACCTTGTCCAGGCAATGCGCGGCCCATTCCTGCGCCTCTTTCTTTTTCACCCCAAGCACGTGCTGCGGGGCTTCCGTGACGTTCTGCAGCACGGTCATGTGGGACCACAGGTTGAAGTGCTGGAAGACCATGGCCAGCCTGGTCCGTATCAGGCGTAGCTGCCTGGCGTCCGAGACGCGCAGCTTGCCGTCCTTGCCGGTGTGCATCTTCACCTGCTCGCCGTTCACGACGATCTGCCCGGCATCCGGTTGCTCGAGGAAATTCATGCAACGCAGAAACGTGCTCTTGCCGGAACCGCTGGACCCGATGATGGAAATCACATCGCCGGGAACGGCCCGCAGCGACACGCCGTCGAGCACCTGGTGGCTACCGTAGCTCTTGTGTATGTCGCTCGCCATCAGCGCGGCGCGCGCTTGCGATGCCTGCGCGGGCGTAGCGTGGCGAGGCAACGCTTGTAAGTCTGACTGCATGGCTATTGAAGGCATCATTTTTTCTCCACCGGCCGCAGGAAGGCCAGCCATTTGTGCTCCGCCTTGCGGAACAAGTGAACGATGGCAAGGGACACCACCAGGTACAGCAACGCGGCAATGCCAAAGGACTCGAACGATCGGTACGACGCTGCGTTGGCGTCGCGCGCCACCTTGAGCAGGTCGGGGACGGTGGCGACAAAGGCAACGGTCGTGGCATGCAGCATCAGGATGACTTCGTTGCCGTAGTTGGGCAGCGAGCGGCGCAGCGCCGACGGCAGGATGACGCGCAGGTAGAGCGTCAGGCGCGACATGCCATAGGCTTTCGCCGCTTCCACTTCGCCATAGGCCGTGCTGGCAATCGCACCGGCAAAGATCTCCGTGGTGTAGGCGCAAGTGTTCAGGCCAAACGCCAGTACCGTGCAATTGAACCCGTTGCGAAAGAAGTGGTTGAGCATATCCACGTCCCTCACCACGCCAAGGCCATACACCCCGGAGTAGATCAACAGCAGCTGCACATACAGCGGCGTACCGCGAAAGAGATAGGTATAGAAGCGCACCGGCATCGACAAGGCACGGCATGACGAGGTGCGGGCCACCGCCAGCGGCACGGCCGCCACGAAGCCGATGCCAAGCGACAGCACCAGCAGCCAGAGCGTCATGGCCAGGCCGGTCATCTTGGTGCCGTCCGAATAGAGGTAAGCCCTCCAGTATTCAAGTAGCAGGTCCATCAGATCTTTGCCTCCCTTACGCCGAGCGAGTAGCGCTTGCCCAGCCACACCAGCACCAGGTTGGAAATGGATGTCAGCGCCAGGTAAATGAGTGCCGCAACCAGGATGAAATGGAACATGCTGAACGTACTCTTGCCGGCATCCAGCGCGACCTTCACCAGATCCGTCAACCCGATCAGCGAGACCAGTGCCGTGGCCTTGACCAGCACCTGCCAGTTGTTCGCGATGCCGGGCAGCGCGAACCGCATCATCTGCGGAAACAGGATGCGGCGGAATACCTGCAGGCCGGACATGCCGGTAGACACGCCCGCCTCGATCTGCCCGGCCGGCACCGACATGAACGCCCCGCGGAAGGTCTCGGTGAAGTAAGCGCCGTAGATGAAGCCGATCGTCATCACGCCCGCCACAAAGGGATCGATATCAACCTGCTCGACCTGCATATAGTCCGTGACCCGGTTCAGCCACATCTGGATGCTGTAGAACAGCAGCAGCATCAGCACCAGGTCCGGCACGCCGCGGATGAGCGTCGTATAGACCGACGCGACCTTGTTAAGCGTGCCGACCTTCGACACCTTGGCGCTCGCGCCGAGCAAGCCTAAGACAATGGCCAGCAAGAGGGAGAGCAGCGCCAGCTTGACGGTCTGCCACGTCCCTAGCGCTATCACCCAGCCGTATCCATGCAGCATTGGTAACTCCTTTCGTCCTGTGTTTCTGACTCATGCTTTCGTTCGCACGCATCGACGCATTAGCCGAAGCGCCCGGGGCTGTAGGGCGTCGGGTCCGTGAAAGGCTTGCCTTGCGTCATCATTTCCGCCAGCAGGCGTCCGGTGACGGGACCCAGCGTCAATCCGTGGTGGTTGTGCCCGAACGCGAACCAAAGCCCCTTGTGCCGCCCCGCCGGGCCGATCAGCGGCCGCATGTCCGGCGTACAGGGCCGGCGCCCCATCCACGGCTGATCGTCGAGCCGCCTGCCGAGCCTGAAGATGCCTTTCGCCTTGCGCTCCGCCCTCTCCAGCTGGATCGGCGTCGGTGCCCTGGCCGCAGACGACAGCTCTACGCCGGTTGTGAGCCGCAGCCCTCTGCGCATCGGCGCGACCACATAGCCGACCTCGCTGTCGACCACCGGGAAGCGCTGGGCCACCTCGGATTCGGACTGGTAGTGCATGTGGTATCCCCGCTTGCCCATGAGCGGGATGCGATAGCCCAGCGGCGCGATGAGCTCGCCGGACCAGGGCCCTTGCGCGATGACCACTTCGCGGGCCGCGATCTGCGCGCCATCGGCATGCACGCGCCACATCTCCCCGCCTGGCGTGATCTGCGAGACCTCCGCCCCGACGATCTGCCCACCCAGGCGCGCGAGCAGGCCTGCATAGCCCTTGGTCAGCAAGCCCGGGTCCGTGACGCTCTTCGGGTCGATCCAGTGAATCGCGCCGCAAAAGCCGGGCCCGAGACCGGGTTCCGACTTTTCCAGCCCCGCCTGGTCCAGCGGCTGCATCTCGAGCCCGTGATGCAGCGCAACCGGCCGGCAGATAGCAAGGCGTTTCTCGAATGCAGCGGCGGTGCGAAACGCCTCGATCCATCCGCCGGACCTGACCAGCGGCTGCAGGCCGGCAAGCGCAATCAGCTTGTCGTGCTCGGACACGCTATGCGCGATCAGGGGCAGCATGTCCTGGCTCGCGCGCGCCAGCCGCTGCGGCGCCGAGTGATGCCAATAACGCGCCAGCCATGGCAAGAATGACGGCAACGCGCGCACGTCATAGCGCAAGGCGGTCTGCCTGTTGCCCGCGTAGCGGACCAGCGTCGCCAGGTCCCGTGGAAAGCCATAGGGCACCACCGACGCCCGCTCGATCAGGCCTGCATTGCCAAAGCTGGTTTCCTCGCCAGGCGAGCGCCGGTCCACCAGGATCACCCGGCGGCCACGCAGCGCCAGGTGAACCGCCACACTGACGCCGACAATGCCGGCCCCGATCACCACCACATCTGCATCCACGCCAACACTCCGCAAATCAACGCCTTCCAACGCCTGAATCCTGCCTGAACCCCGCCGCGTCCCCGTCCCGTTCGGCTGCGATACCCGGCTCGCCGCCGGGCCTGCAAGGCTTACTCCTTGACGATGATGTCGCGCTTGAAGTACTTGTTCGACAGCGCCGACAAGGTGCCGTCCTTCTTCAGGGCCGCGACGGCGCCAAGCAGCTTTTCGCGCAGCGCATCGTCGCCCTTGCGAAAGCCAAGGCCAGTGCCCACGCCGAGCGTGGCGGGGTCGACCAGTGCCTGGCCGGCGAAATCGAAGTCACGCCCCTCCGGCTTGCCAAGCAAGCCGTCCAGCGCGGTCTGGGACTCCTGTACCGCGCCGTCGATACGCCCGGCGATCAGGTCGGCAAACACCTGCGCCTGGTCCTGGTACGAGACGATCTCAACCCCGCCCTTGGCCCAGTACTTTTGCAGGTAGGCCTCCTGCGTGGTGCCCCGCATCACGCCAACCGACTTGCCCTTCAGGCTTTCCACGGTCGGCTGGAGTTTTGCCGAACGCTTGGCCACCATCTGGATCGGCACCACGTAGAGCGGGGGCGTGAAATCGATGATCTGCTTGCGCTTCTCAGTGATGTTCATGGCGGAGTTGACTACGTCGAACTTGCGTGCCTGCAGCGCGGGGATCAGGCCGTCGAAGTCGTTCTCCACCCAGACGCATTTGACGTTCAGCTTTTTGCAGATGGCATTGCCGACATCGATGTCGAAACCTTGCAGCTCTCCCGATGGCGACTTGCTCTCGAACGGTGGATAGGTCGGGTTCAGGCCCATGCGCAGGACCTGGGGCTGCTGGGCATTGGCCAGCGACAGCATCGCACCCGATGCAACCAGTCCAAGGAAGAGCTTTGTATTCCACTTCATAGCGTTTGCATCTCCGATTTCTTGCGAGCCTCGCTCCATCCTCACGGCATGTCAGCGACGATCAAAGCTATTGGTCAAAGTTCGGCGCGACTCACTTCAAGGATCGGCTGAACCCGGTATTGCCCGGCCCGGCAGCGCTCGCGCCGGACTGGCGACTTGCGAAAGGCAGGCAATGCACTGCCCTGGCGCGGACTGAAATATAGACACAAATTCCATTATGGACAATCGGGTATACGCTAGCATTCGCCCCCGGTTCACGCAGGCATCCCCAAAAAGCGGTCATGTGTGGCGTGGGCAGATCCGGCGATGGCGTGGCCTTACGCCGGAACCTGCAAATGGCCCTTACCGGCAAACGGGACTTTGATTAGGATGGATTGCAGTTGCATCCCTGGCCGGCAGACATCGGTCGCGGCCGCACCCGCACAAAAAGCCAAAGGAAGAACGGACGATGAGCGCGAGGATTGAAACCGCAGTCAGCGGGACCCCCTGGCGCAAACTGCTTGGCGCGCCCCGGACAGAGGTCCTGCTCTACGGCTGGGGTGCAGCCATGCCCCCCGAGATCGCGCTGCTGCACAAGATCCTGCAGCTTGGCCAGACGTTGGGGGGCAATCCAGGCATGCGCGTCACGGCTGCGCTCGCAGCGCAAGCCCATGCCTGTCCGCCGTGCGACGTGCTTGTCCTGTGGGAGCAGCCGCCGCCGGTCGCCGCCGCGGCAGCCGGCCCTCTGGACGAACTCATCGACAGAGCCACCTACGTCATCGTGATCGGCAACGCCGTGCTGTGGCTCCTGGGCACCCGATGGTCGGCCGGCATGCGCGTTGCGCTGCACTGGCATGACGCCATGATCCTGGACACGCCGGCCGACAAGGCCATCCTGTCGCCAGCCATCATCGAGCACACGGGAAAGTGGACAACGTGCTGCGGCGGCACGGCCGCCGTCGATCTGGCACTGGGCTTTGTGCGCGACGTACTTGGCACGCAGATGGCCAGCACCATCCAGGACCTCCTGTGCATTGAGCGCATCCGCGCCCCGGAAGAGCGCCAGCGTGTCGCGCTGCAAACTCAGTTCAGCGGGTTGGCGCCCAAGCTCTCCGAGGCGGTCGCCCTGATGGAAGCCAACATCGAGGAACCGCTGCAGGCCGAGGAGATCGCGAGCCTGGTTGGCGTATCGCGGCGCCAGCTGGAGCGGCTGTTCAAGCAGCACCTCAACGCTGTCCCGTCACGCTATTACCTGGAGATCCGGCTGGAAAAGGCTCGCCGCCTGCTCAGGGAATCGCGGCACTCGCTGCTGCAGATCGGGCTGATGTGCGGCTTTTCGTCGGGATCGCATTTTTCCACTTCCTACCGGACGGTCTTTGGGCTGACCCCGCGCGAGGAGCGGCAGCGGATGCTCCGGGCGGCGCCGTGAGCGATGCATCGAGGCCGATCGCAGCCGCGACGGCGCAGATCTGAAATGCGGCGTCGCATTCGTGGTTTCTGCCGCGGCTTGCAACACGTAGAGTTCAGAGCGCTGCCGGACCGCCCAGACCAACCCGGCATGCGCAATGCAACCGACCATTCGCCACTTAAGCAGGAGCACCATGTGGATCGCCCGCCCCGCCGTTGACCAGGATGCGCCCGCGCTGTTCGAACTTGCACAACGCGCGACCCCTAACGTGCACACCCTGCCCCGCACACGCGAGCGAATCGAAGACGCGATCGCACGCAGTGCCGACGCGCTGGCGCGATCCGTCGACATGCCCGGCGACGAGCGGTACCAGATGGTGCTGGAGCGCCCGGACGGCACGCTTGCCGGCGCGGCATCCATCTCGGCCACTGCCGGCGCGGCGGGTGCGTATTTTGCCTACAGGAACGACGTCATCCACCATGTCTCCCGCGACCTGGGCATCACCAACAATGTCCATGTGCTGACGCTGAGCTCCGATCTCACCGCGCACTCGCAGTTGTCGGGGTTCCTGGTGGATGCCGCTGAGGAAAATGCCTGGGCGGGACCGCTGTTGTCGCGCTCCCGCCTGATGCTGGCCGCGGCCGACAGGCGGCGCTTCGCCGACGATTTCTTCGTCTGCCTCGCAGGGCAGACGCGCGCGGACGATTCATCGCCCTTCTGGGATGCGATCGGGCGCAAGTTCTTCAACATGGACTACTTGTCCGCGGAGCGCGTGGTCCATGGCGCGCGCAATGGCACGCTCTTTGTGGAACTGATGCCGCACTATCCCGTGTACGTTTCCTTGCTGCCTGACGACGCCCGCGAGGTCATCGGCCAGCTTCACCCGGCCGCTGCCGCCCCTTTCGATATCCTGAGCGCGGAAGGCTTCGAAGCGGAGCGCTATGTCGACATATTCGACGGCGGCCCGGTGCTCGAGGCGCATGCCTCCCGCCTGCAAACGCTCGCCACCGCCCGCAAGCTGACCGCCGAACTCGGCACCGTGGACCAGCCTGCCGAAGCCTGCCTGGTCGCATCGACCGGCCCGCTGGCCAAATTCCGCTGCACGATGGCCAACGGCGCGATCGAGCTGGACCGGGGCAGGATCACGCTTTGCGCCGAAGCGCTGGCATCGCTGCGCGTCGCTCCCGGCGACGCGGTCATCGTCTCGGCCGCCTGACGCGCCAACAGGAACCCTCATGATCGTCCTGCGCTCCATCCATGCCAGCCACCTGCCCGCCTTGCTATCCCTGGCGGAGAAGGTGGGCCCCGGCATGACAACTCTCAAGGCGGATCCCGCCGGGCTCGAAAAGCGGATCGCCGTCGCCGAAGCCTCCTTCAACGGGGACCTGCCGCCGGCGCAATGCGACTATGTCTTCGTGCTCGAGGACACGGCTACCGGCCAGGTCTGTGGCGTCAGCGCGCTGAAGGCCGCGGTGGGCCTGGAGGACGCGTTCTACAGTTTTCGCCTGGGCCAGCTGGTGCACTCCAGCCGCGAGGTTGGCGTCTACTCCAACAAGAAAACCCTCTTCCTGTCGAACGATCTCACCGGCTGCGCCGAGCTTTGCACCCTGTTCCTGGACCCCGCCTACCGCAGCGGCACCAACGGCAAACTGCTCTCCAAGGGCCGGCTGCTGTTTGCCGCCAGTTTTATCGACCTGCTGCCTGAAGTCATCTGCGCCGAACTGAGGGGATTCCTCCGCCCTGACGGCACTTCGCCATTCTGGGAAAGCCTCGGCAAGCATTTCTTCAAGATGGACTTCTCCGCCGCCGACGACAAGAGCGGGGGCGGCGCCAAATCCTTTATCGCGGAGCTGATGCCGCGCTTTCCCATCTACACGGATTTCCTGACCGAAGAGGCACGCGAGGTCATTGGCCGGGCGCATGCGGCGACCGAGCCGGCGCGGCGCATGCTGGAGCAGGAAGGCCTGGACTACGAGGGCTTGGTGGATATCTTCGACGCCGGCCCGGTTGTGCAGGGGCATATCAAGCATCTGCGCATCACCAAGGACAGCATGCTGGCCATCGCCCGCCCCGCATCCGGCACCGAACCCACCGCCGGGACGCGCCCGGTGCTGGTCGGCAATACCCGGCGCGGCGACTTCCGGGCCATCGTCAGCCATGCGGCGCCGGCCTTTGGCAGCCTGGCGCTGACCAGCGAAGAGCGCGCTGCGCTCGCCATCAACGCAGGCGACCCCGTGCGCGTGGTCACCCTCAAGCCGGGAGAAAGACTGAATGGATAGCGATCGTCATCGCTCAGAGGCGGGAGGCAGCATGAGCGCGCAAGAGATCAATTTCGACGGCCTGGTCGGGCCTAGC
This sequence comes from Cupriavidus sp. 8B, assembly GCF_054589115.1. Lineage (NCBI taxonomy): Bacteria > Pseudomonadati > Pseudomonadota > Betaproteobacteria > Burkholderiales > Burkholderiaceae > Cupriavidus > Cupriavidus sp. 8B. The sequence goes on from NZ_BAAILO010000329.1 coordinate 46,396, forward strand.
CACCACCACGCTGGCCTGGCCACCGGAAACGTTGCGTCCATGCGCAATCGCGGCAGCGCCGCGAATCCGCGCAAGGCGGCGCTGCAAGGCCTGGAAAAAATGCTGGCCCTGCATCGGCGGGGCATTCCGCAGGGCGTGCTGCCTCCCCTTGCAAGGCCGAACTTGCGGCTGCTGCGCGCGCTGGGCTTTCACGGCAGCGACGCGGCCGTGATTGCCAAGGCGGGAAAACTGGAGCCCCAGTTGCTGTCGGCGGCCTACTCGGCCTCCTCGATGTGGACGGCCAACGCCGCGACAGTCAGCCCCGCGACGGATTGCGCCGACGCAAAGGTGCACTTTACCCCCGCCAATCTCAGCGCCAAGCTGCATCGCTCGGTGGAACACCCCGACACGGCAAGGCTGCTAAGGCAAATATTCAGCGACGCGACGCATTTCGTCGTTCACGACGCCATACCCGGCGTGGCCGCCCTCGGCGACGAGGGCGCGGCCAACCATACGCGCTTCGCCCGGCGCCACGGCGAGGCCGGCGTCCACTTCTTCGTCTACGGCGACGAAGCCTTTGCCTCGAAGCAAAGCGCAGCGCGACGGTTCGCGCCCCGCCAGTACGCCGAAGCCAGCCGCGCCGTGGCCCGCCTGCACCAGCTTGACCCGGCGCGGACGGTCTACGCAAGGCAATCGCTGGCGGCAATCGATGCCGGGGTCTTTCACAACGACGTCATCGCCGTCGGGCATCTGGATACGCTCCTGTATCACCAGGCGGCCTTCGACGATGAAGCCAAGGTCATTCGCACGCTGTCCGGAGCGTGCGACGCGGCCGGCTTCAGCCTGAACTGCATCCGTGTGGCCGATGACCAGCTGTCGCTGCAGGACGCCGTTGCGACCTACCTGTTCAACAGCCAGCTGCTGTGCGGCCCGGACGGCCGCAAGCTGATGGTGGTGCCCGCCGAGTGCCAGGACCACGCCGCCTGCCGGCGCTACCTGGAAACACTTACGGCGTCGGGCGGCCCCATCGCGGAAGTCCTGTCCTTCGACCTGCGCGAGAGCATGCGCAACGGCGGGGGGCCGGCGTGCCTGCGCCTGCGGGTCGTACTCGATGCGCCGCAGGCCGCCGCCATCACCAGCCGGGTCTTCCTCGACGAAGCGCTGTACGGCACGCTGGCTGACTGGGTCACCCGCCACTATCGCGATCGCCTGCTCCCGGAGGACCTGCGCGACCCCCAACTGCTTGACGAGATCCGGGGGGCACTGCACGAGCTCGAAGGCATCTTGGCCCTGCCGGGATTCTATTCGGTGGACTGAGGGCGGCTGCCGCCACTCCGATCATCGCAAAACCCTCATCGCCTCGCGTGGCGCGCTGCCCGGGCGCGTGCCACGTCGCGCAAATCGCTACATCAGGAAATCAGAGCTCATATGAAAAGCAAGGAAAACAACGAAAGCAACGCGTGGTTCGAGATCGATCTCGGGAAATTTGAAGCCAATGTCCGTGGCATCCAGGCCCTGATCGGGCCGCGGACCGAGATGTGCGCGGTCATGAAGGCCGATGCCTGCGGGCATGGCATCGCGCTGCTGGTGGCCTCCGCGATTGCGCTAGGCGTTTCAGCGATCGGGATTGCCAGCAACGACGAGGCAGGGATTGTCCGCACGGCGGGCTTTCGTGGCCGGCTGCTGCGCGTGCGCGCAGCCACGCCGGCGGAGATCGAAGATGGCCTGCAGTACCAGCTGGAGGAGATTGCCGGCAATCTCGATTATGCGAGCCAGATGAACGAGATCGCCGGGCGCCGTGCGCGTTCGGTCCGCGTCCATCTTGAGCTGAACTCCGGCGGCATGAGCCGCAATGGCTTCGATCTCAAGGCGGTCGAAGAGCGCGCCAAGGCCCTGGCCGCCGCGGCGCTCCCGAACCTGGAGATCGTCGGGATCATGACGCATTTCCCTGTGCCGGACACCGAGGACGTAGCGCGCGGGCTATCCAGCTTCCGCGAGGAAGCCGGCTGGATCGTCGAGCACGCTGGACTGGATCGCAGCCGTGTGCAGCTGCATTGCGCAAATTCATTCGCCACCCTGGAAGTGCCCGGCAGCCACCTCGACATGGTGAGAACGGGCGCGATCCTTTACGGCTGCCTGCCCGCCTACCCCGCCTTCAAGGCCATTGCCAGCCTGAAATCCCGGGTGGCATCCGTGAATGCCTATCCCGCCGGCAATACCGTGGCCTACGACCGTACCCTGACGCTGGCGCGCGACTCGCGGCTTGCCAACATCCCGATCGGCTATGCGGATGGCTACCGGCGGGACTTCTCGAACAAGGGATTTGCCCTGATCCGGGGAAAGCGCTTTCCCGTCGTCGGGCGCGTGACGATGAATACCTTGATGGTGGACGTGACCGCGTGCGAGGCCGTTTTTCCGGGCGACGAGGTGGTCCTCTGCGGCCAGCAAGGCGATGACCGGATCGACGTCGCGGACATCGAGACGATCTCCGGCACCATCTACCCCGACCTGTGCGTCGGCTGGGGAAACTCCGTCGCCAAGATTGCAACGCGGGATGGTGAGGCGCGAGGTGCTTGACACCGTGATTTCCGCATGAAGGGATCCGGAAGACCGCATTTGACTTGCATAGCGACCATATTGCTGTTTCATCCATGCAACATGCTCGCTTGATTTCAAACATAGTCCGAACCTAATATCCTCCGAGTAAAAATACATTACATATTCGGGCAGGCTCTACGACGCACAGAGCCGTCCTGGCGAGTCTGCCAGGATAGGGTCGAAAATCCGGGGATTGCAAAACCTGCCGCGAGCGCTGGTCGGCGCTGGCAGCGCCGCACCATCCTCCCGGGTTCAGCCTGTCTCCATTGCATTTGCCATTGCATTTGTACGGGGAGTTGCGGCATGAACGTGGTGCTCGTCGAAAGCTATCCATTACTCCGGATCGCACTGCTCAAGCTGTTGGAGGGTATTGCAGGTATCTCTCATGTCCTTGCCATCGACCCCGGGGAAATCCCCGCGCACCGGGATGCCGGCGGTGACGTCGATCTGATGGTCTTCGGCATGCCCGGCAATGCGGACACGGGCTGGGAATGGCTCGGCATGGCGCGCAGGGTATGGACCGCACCGCGCCTGCTCGTGCTTTCCGAGGTCGTTCCCCTGCCGTTGCCCCAGACTGAAATCACGACGGGATTCCGTGGCTGCCTCCCGAAATCGGCGCCACTCGATGTACTCAGGACGGCCATCCACCTGATCGCCAGCGGCCAATCGGAGCGTGCCGGTGCCAGCCAGCTACCCCTGTTCCCCGCCCTGGCCGCGGCTGCGCAGGCATCGCAACCCGCCGCCGGGAGCAAGCGGTTTGCGCCAGAGGCCATGCAGCTGGGACTGACGCAACGCCAGTATGACGTGTTGGTGCTGCTTTCCCGAGGCCATGCGATCAAGACCGTAGGCCGCCTGCTGAATATTTCCGTGCCTACGGTCAAGACGCATGCTCGCGCCATGTACAAGCACCTCCAGGTGACCGGCAAGGAGGAGGCTGCCTACAAGGCGCGGCAACAGGGCATCACCCTGGCATGGCCGGCTGGCGGCGTGGCACCGCTGGCTCTGGCCGGCCATGGCACGCCCACAAGCCGGCAGGCTGCGTTGATCTGAGTTGATCCGGACCAGGAATGACGAGCGGCAGCACGGGCCTCGTCCCCTGGCCGGGTGAACCCGGCGTCCGATCGGCTAATCGCTCCGCTAAGCCAGGCTGATCCACGTCGCCTTCAAATCCGTGTACTTGTCCAGCGCATGCAAGGACTTGTCCCGGCCCGAGCCCGACTGCTTGACCCCGCCAAACGGCACCGTCACGTCGCTGTCCATATAGCAGTTGACCCACACCAGCCCCGCCTGCAACTTGCGCGAAACGCGGTGAGCGCGGGACAGGCTGGAGGTCCAGAGTCCCGAGCCCAGTCCGTAGGGCGAATCGTTGGCCATGCGGATGGCCTCCTCCTCGGACTCGAAGCGGGTCACCGCCAGCACCGGGCCGAAGATCTCTTCTCGCACGATGGTGAGCGACTGCGTGGGGCATTCGAAGATGGTGGGCTGCATGTAGAAGCCACCGCTGTCCGTGTGCGCGCGCTTGCCGCCGGCGCGCAGGCGGGCGCCTTCGTCCTCGCCGCTCTTCACATAGGACATCACCCGCTGCAGCTGGGCGCCATCGACAATCGCCCCCATGGCAGTGGCGGGGTCGAGCGGGTCGCCCGGTTGCATGCGCGCCGCGTGCGCTTCCAGCTTCTCCATGAACGCGTCGTAGATGCCGCTTTGCACATAGAGGCGCGAGCCGGCAATGCAGATCTCGCCCTGGTTGCTGAAGATGCCGATGGCGGCGGCTTGCGCGGCGCGGTCCAGGTCGGGGCAGTCGTCGAAGACGATGTGCGGGGACTTGCCGCCGCACTCGAGCCAGACACGCTTGAGGTTGGACTGCCCGGAATACTCCATGAAGCGCTTGCCGGTGGCGGTGGAGCCGGTAAAGGCAATGCAGTCCACGTCGGGATGGCGGCCCAGCGCCTGGCCGGCGGCGGCGCCAAGGCCCGGCACCACGTTGAAGACCCCGGCCGGGATGCCGGCTTGCTCGGCGAGTTCGGCCAGCCGCAGCGCGGTGAGCGGGGACTGCTCCGCGGGCTTGAGCACCACGCTGTTGCCCGCAGCCAATGCGGGCGCCACCTTCCAGCTGGCCATCAGCAGCGGATAGTTCCAGGGCACGACCGCCGCCACCACGCCCAGCGGCTCGCGCGTGATGGTGGCCAGCACGTCGGGGCCGGTCGGCGCGATCTCGTCGTAGATCTTGTCGATGGCTTCGGCGTACCAGGCGTAGGTGCGGCCGGCTTCGGGGATGTCGTATTGCAGCGTCTCGGCAATGGGCTTGCCCATGTCGAGCGTCTCAAGCAGCGCCAGTTCTTCGCGGTGTGTGTCGATCAGCTGCGACAGCTTGAGCAGCGTGGCCTTCCTGGCGCTGCGCGGCATGTCAGACCACACGCCGGACTGAAACGCTTTGCGCGCGGCGGCCACGGCGCGGTTGACGTCCTCCGCGCCGCAGGCCGCGACGCTGGCGAGCACCGTGCCGGTGGCGGGGTTGATGGTCTCGAAGGTGGCGCCGTCAGCGGCGTCAGCCCAGCGGCCGTCGATATAGGCTTGCGAACGGATCGGCACCGTCGCGGCCTGCTTGCGCCAATAGGCGAGATCTCTCAGATCGCTCATCGTGGGTTCCTGGCATTCATCGGGTTTTCGGCACGCTCAGGTGTTCGTGTTCGTGTTCGCGTTGGCCTGCGCCACCATGGCGCCTAGCAGCACGTTGGCACCGGCTTCCAGGTGCGCCGGCTCGGCGTCTTCGATTTCGTTGTGGCTGATGCCGTCCTTGCAGGGCACGAAGATCATCGCGGTGGGCGCGATGCCGGCGATATAGACCGCGTCGTGGCCGGCGCCCGTGACGATGTCCTGGTGGCTGTAGCCCCTCGCGGCCGCTTCCTGGCGCACGTGGCTGATCAGTTCCGGCGCGAACGGCGTGGGCGCGAAGTACTGCACGTCTTCCACGGCCACATCCAGGGCCGCGCCGGTGGTGGTGCCATCCGCAACCGCGGCGCAGGCCGCGCGAAAGCGCGCGTCCATCTCGGCCAGCCGCGCCGGATCGAGGTGGCGCAGGTCGACCGTGAACTTCACCGCCCCGGGGATGACATTGCGCGACGACGGATGGACATTGACCACGCCCACCGTGCCGCGCCCGTGCGGCGCGAAGTCGTTGGCGATGCGGATCACTTCCTGCATCAGGAACGTGGCGCCATAGAGCGCGTCCTTGCGCAGCGGCATCGGCGTGGGGCCGGCGTGCGCCTCCATGCCGGTCACGGTGACGTCGTACCAGCGCAGGCCCAGCGATCCGGTCACCACGCCGATCACGTTGTCCTCGGCCTCGAGCACCGGCCCCTGTTCGATATGGGCCTCGAAGTAGGCGCCGACCTTGCGGCCAACTTCCGCGTCGCCGGCATAGCCGATGGCCGCCAGTTCGTCCGCCACCCGCTTGCCCGCCACGTCGGTGGCCGACAGCGCGGTCTCCAGCGGAAAGACGCCGGCAAACACGCCGGAGCCCATCATCACCGGGACAAACCGCGAGCCCTCTTCATTGGTCCAGATGGCCACTTCGAGCGGTGCCTCGGTGGTGATGCCGTGGTCGTTCAGGGTCCGCATGACTTCCAGCCCCGCCAGCACGCCGTAGCAACCATCGAACTTGCCGCCGGTGGGCTGCGTGTCGATATGGCTGCCGGTCATGACCGGGGCCAGCGCATTGTTGCGCCCTGCCCGGCGGGCAAAGATATTGCCGACCTGGTCGACCGTCACGCTCAGTCCAGCCTCGCGCATCCATCCGGCCACCAGGTCGCGGCCCTGCCCGTCCAGCGCCGTCAGCGCCAGGCGCGCGTTGCCGCCCTTGGGCGTGGCGCCGATCGCGGCGAGGTCCATCAGCGACTGCCACAGGCGCTCGCCATTGATTGCCAGTATGTTCATGTTCTCTCTCCTTGCGCCGTCATGGCCATTACTTTGCGTCCGCTTGCCGGGCCAATGCGTCCGAGCGGATCTGCGACAAGGTCATGCCCGGCGCAATGCCGTCCGCGTCGTAGCGCAGCTCCAGCAAGGCCGGCAGTTGCTCGCTGTTGGCAAACGCCAGCGCGCGGGCAAAGGCGGGACCGAATTCGGCGTCGCTGGAAACGACTTCGCCATAGCCGCGATAGGCGCGGATCAGTTCGCTGAATTCCGGGTTGTCAAAGCCCAGGGCCACGGTGCGGCCAGGGAACTCGCGCTCCTGGTGCGCGCGGATGGTGCCCCAGATGCCGTTGTTGAACACCAGCACGACGATGCCGACCCGGTACTGCATGGCGACGCCGAGTTCCTGCAGGTTCATCTGGAAGCAGCCATCGCCCGCATAGCAGATCACGGTGCGATCGGGGTTCTCGAGCTTGGCGGCAATGGCTGCCGGCAGGCCGTAGCCCATCGATCCCACGGTCGGCGCCAGGCTGGTGCCTACGCCCTTGAAGCGGTAGTAAGCATGCGGGTACAGCGCGTAGTTGCCCGCGCCCACGGTGATGCAGGTGTCCTGCGGCACGTTGTCGCGGACGTGGCACGCGGCCACATTGAGGTTGAGCGCGCCCGGCGCCGCGTTGGGTTCCTGCTCGGCCAGGTAGACCTGGTGGGCGTCGTGCCCGGCGTTGCGCGCCCCCGGGGGGCCCGATGGGGAGAGCTCGCTCACGGCGGCGGCGAACGAGACCACATCCGCGGCGATGGGCAGCGTGGGATGAAACACGCGGCCAAGCTCGCTCGCGTCCGGGTACACATGGACCAGGCGCTGCCTGGGCAGCGGGCTTTCCACCACCGTGTAGCCCTCGCTCGTGGCCTCGCCCATGCGCGTGCCCACGGCGATCAGCAGATCGCTTTCCTGCACGCGCTTGCGCAGCGAATCCGGCATGGCCCAGCCCACGTGGCCGGCAAAGTTGGGATGATGATTGTCGAAGCACTCCAGCCGGCGCCAGGCCACCCCGACCGGCAGCGCGAAGCGCTCGGCAAACCCTTCCATCTGCCGCGAGGCTTCCGGCGTCCAGCCCGACCCGCCGACGAGCAGGAACGGGCGCTCCGCCTGCTCGATCAGCTCGGCCAGCAAGGCCATGGCGCCAGGAGTCGGCGCGCTGTGGGCACGCCGGTAGCGCGGAACATCGGCCACCGTGGCCTTGCCCCACAGCGTGTCCTCGGGCAGCGCCAGCACGACCGGGCCGGGCCGTCCGCTGGTGGCCACCGCGAAGGCGCGCGCGATGAATTCGGGAATGCGCTCGGTACGGTCGATCTGCGCCACCCACTTGGTCATCTGGCCAAACATGCGGCGGTAATCGACCTCCTGGAACGCTTCGCGCTCGTAGAAATCGTTGCCGACCTGGCCGACGAACAGGATCATGGGGGTCGAATCCTGGTAGGCGGTGTGCACGGCAATGCTGGCGTTGGTGGCGCCGGGCCCGCGCGTGACAAAGCAGATGCCGGGCTCGCCGGTCAGCTTGCCTTGCGCCTCGGCCATGTAGCCGGCGCCGCTTTCCTGCCGGCAGACGATGGGCTGGATCTTGTCCTGATGGTCGTACAGCGCGTCGATGCAAGGCAGGTAGCTTTCGCCCGGCACCAGGAAGACGCGTTTCACGCCCTGGATAATCAGCTGGTCGATGAGGATCTGGCCGCCGTTGCGCTCTTGGCGCGCCGGCAATGCATGCGGCGATTGCTTGGTCATGGTCGTGGATTCCGTTGTGCGATCGCCGCCGCTTCAGCTTATGCGCGGCGATCCTTCGATGTCTTGAATGCGATGTCTGTGAGCTTGGGCTTGCGGTCGGGCGATTACTGCAGCAGTGCGGCTTCCAGGATGCCCAGCCCTTCCTCCATCACAGCGTCCGGGATGGTCAGCGGGAACAGGAAGCGCACCACGTTGCCGTACACGCCGCAGGACAGCAGCAGCAGGCCGCGCTCCAGCGCACGGTCTTGCACCTGCCGGGTAAATTCGGGATTGGGGCTGCCGTCGGCCTTGCGGAACTCCACGGCAATCATCGCGCCCACGCCGCGGACTTCGCCGATCTCCGGCACGCGCGACTTCAGGCCATCGAGCTTGTCCTGCAGCCGCTGGCCAAGCGCCGCGCCGCGCTCGATCAGATTCTCGCTCTCCAGCACGTCCAGCACCGCCAGCGCCGAGGCCACCGCCAGCGGGTTGCCGGCATAGGTGCCGCCCAGCCCGCCGGGGGCCGGCGCGTCCATGATCTCGGCCCGGCCGCATACGGCCGACAAAGGCATGCCGCCAGCCAGGCTCTTGGCCATGGTGGTCAGGTCCGGCGTGACGTCGTAGTGCTCCATCGCGAAGAGCTTGCCGGTGCGGCCGAAGCCGGTCTGCACTTCATCGGCAACCAGCAGGATGCCGTGCTCGTCGCAGATGCCGCGCAGCGCGCGCACGAACTCGGCGGGTGCTACGTTGAAACCGCCCTCACCCTGGACCGGCTCGAAGATGATGGCCGCGACCCGCTTCGGGTCCACATCCGCCTTGAACAACTGGTGCAGGGCGTTGATCGAATCCTGCACGCTCACGCCATGCAAGCCGTACGGGTACGGCGCGTGGAACACATCGCCCGGGAACGGGCCAAACCCCACCTTGTACGGCACGACCTTGCCAGTCAGCGCCATGCCCATCATGGTGCGGCCGTGGAAGCCGCCGGAGAAGGCAATGACGCCGGGGCGCCCGGTGGCGGCACGGGCGATCTTGATGGCATTCTCGACGGCCTCGGCGCCGGTGGTGAAGAACGCGGTCTTCTTGGCGAACGCGCCCGGCGCGCGAGCATTGATCTTCTCGGCCAGCTCGATGTAGCTGGTGTAGGGAACGATCTGGTAGGCCGTGTGCGTGAAGCGCTCCATCTGCGCCTGCATGGCTTGCACCAGGCGCGGATGGCGGTGACCGGTATTGAGCACGGCGATGCCGGCCGCGAAGTCGATGTAGCGGTTGCCTTCGACATCCCACAGCTCCGAGTTCTCGGCGCGCTCGGCATAGAAGTTGCACATCACACCAACGCCACGGGGCGTGGCGGCATCTTTGCGGCGTACCAGGTCTGCGTTCTTCATTACATGCTCCATTGCATTGGTGTCTTGCTGTCTTGTCTGGATCCGGGCGGTCGGCGCCATGAGGGGCCGACCGGGAAATCGGGGGAAAGCGCTTCGGGTCTGACCAGTGCGCCCCTCCGGATGGCGCTGAAGCCGCTTTTGCATGTCACTATCATTGCGACTCAACCGGTGGCCGGACCAATTCTATGGCTTTCGCCGAAAAATTGCCAAGCCTTTTGATTATTTGACTGGTGGTCCGTCCAGTTGATGCCGATTGATCCACCTTTTACGCTAGCCCCCGCTTGCAATGTGATGAAAAGCCGAGCCCTCAACCGCGGAACTGCCCGACACCGGGCTGCCGATGCGACGCCATATTGGCCGGACCACTCCCGCCGTCGCCCCAGAAAGCCGGGGGAAACCCGCCGCGCCCCTTGAACAGACACCGGGTTTTGCTGTATTGATCAGACCACCAGTCAATTTGCAGCGGCCTTGCCCTCATGTCCTTACTTCAAGCGGTTTCAGCACAGCGCCTTTACCGGCTGATCGCCGACCAGATTGCCAAGAAAATCAGCGCCGGCGAGTTTGCCCCCGGTGAGCGCCTGCCCGCGGAGCGCGAGCTGGCCGAGCAGCTCAACGTGGCGCGCTCGACATTGCGCGAAGCGTTGATCGCTCTCGAGATCGGCGGTTATATCGAGGTGCGCGTTGGCAGCGGCGTGTTCGTGCTGGAACCCAAGGAGAATGGGCAAGCGGCCGCCAACGGCGCCGAGCCCGATCCGGCTGCCGAGATCGATGCCCGCCTGGGCGCGGCATTGGAAGCCAGCCCGTTCGAGCTGATCGAGACGCGCACGCTGTTCGAGCCGGAATGCGCCGCGCTGGCGGCCCAGCAAGGCACCCCGGAGCAGATCGCCGCCATCGAAGAAGCGCACCGGAAGATGAATCCCGATCAGTCGCCGGAGGCTGGCGACTTCGCGCATGACCGGGCCTTCCACCAGGCGATCGCCGATGCTTGCGGCAATGCGGCGCTGGCATCGGTGGTCACGCACGTCTGGGATCTGTGCGAGGCCAGCCCCCTGTATAAGCGGCTCGACAAGCACTTCGTGGATGCGTCCGCCTGGCGTGCGGCGGTTGGGGAGCACGACCGCATCGTCAGTGCGATTGTGGCCCGGGACCCCATCCGGGCGCGCCACGCCATGTCGTTCCACCTGCTGGCGATCGTGTCGCGCTTGTCCGAGGACATCGCCGAGTAGACCATACAGGCCCTCGCCTGGTCCGGGCAACCCGGCCCGGGCGCACATCACTGGTGCAAGCCAGGCTCCACTCCAGCTCCCCCAGCCGCCCACATTCGCACCAATCCCACGCACAGACCTCGGTGAAAAGTGTTATTTAGTCACTTTTTCGCTGGCACGTGGCTTGCGTTAACCAAGCTGAAGTGCTGAAATTCGGCACAACAGGCCGGACCACCCGCCCACCAGACCTAGAGCAACTACCTATTACGTTCAAATTCTGGGTCATCTACGCTATATTGGTCTGACCACCAGAACACAAAGCCATCAACGCATCACCCTTTCGACGACGCATCGCTGCATCGGCCCCCTAGCCCACACGCGTGCCAAAGCCTGCCCGCATTACTGGAAAGCCTCATGAACCCCGACCACGCCCCCGCCCCCACCCACCAGCCTGAAGCCGGGCAACCGCCTCGCAGCATGAAGAAGATTGCCGCGGCCAGCGTCATCGGCACCACGGTCGAGTGGTACGACCTGTTCATCTTCGCCACGGCTTCAGCCCTGGTCTTCAACAAGGTCTTCTTCCCGGCCTTCGACCCGCTCACCGGCACGCTGCTGGCCTTCGGCACCTTCGCGTCGGCCTATGTCGCCCGTATCCTCGGCGCTGCGCTGTTCGGGCATTTCGGCGACAAGGTCGGGCGCAAGTCCATGCTGCTGATCTCGCTCATCATGATGGGCTCGGCCACCTTCGCCATCGGCCTGCTGCCGGACTACCGCTCGATCGGCATCTGGGCGCCCATCCTGCTGCTCACCTTGCGCGTGATACAGGGCCTGGCCCTGGGCGGCGAGTGGGGCGGCGCGGTGCTGATGGCCGTGGAACACGCCCCGGCGGACAAGCGCGGCCTGTACGGATCGTGGGTGCAGATCGGCGTGCCAGCCGGCACGCTGATCGCCAACCTGGCGTTCCTGCTCTGCAATGCGGTGCTATCGAATGAGGCACTGCTGTCCTGGGGCTGGCGCATTCCGTTCCTGGCCAGCGTATTGCTCGTGGGCGTAGGCATGTACATCCGCCTGAACACCTCGGAAACGCCGTCGTTCAGCAAGGTCAAGGCCACCGCCGCGCAGGTGAAGATTCCGCTGATGGAGGTGCTGACCAAATCGTGGAAGCAAGTCCTGCTGGGCGGTATCGCGACGATGTCGACCGGCACGGCCTTCAACCTGATCGTGGCGTTCGGGCTGACGTATGGCACGCAGACCCTAGGCTTCTCCCGCAACCAGATGCTCACGATCGCGCTGATCTCGTGCGCGCTGTGCGTCGTGCTGCTGCCGCTGTTTGGCCTGCTGTCCGACAAGGTGGGCCGCAAGCCCGTGATCATCGGCGGCATCATCGCCGAGGCGCTGCTCGCCTTCCCGCTGTTCTGGCTGCTGGACACCAAGGTATTCTCGTTCGCCCTGCTCGGCTACCTGCTGATGATGAGCGCCTTCGCGGCCAACTATGGCCCGATTGCCACGTTCCTGGCGGAGCTGTTCGGCACCAAGGTGCGCTACTCGGGCCTGTCGATCAGCTACATGCTGTCCGGGCTGCTGGGGAGCGCCGCCACGCCGATCATCACCACCGCGCTGCTGTCCGCCACGGGCCGCGGCTCTTCCGTTGCCTGGTACATGATCGGCTCCGCGCTGATTTCCGCCGCTGCGCTGTTGCTGCTGGCCGAGACGCTCAGGAAGCATGCCCCGGCGGCGTCGGCCTCCGGGGTGGATGCCACCACCTCGCTGTCCTGAGCGCCGATCATGCGAGCCAGACTCGACACCGCGCTGCTGCGCCAGCTTGAACGCGTAAGTTTCCCCACGCTGGGGCACTTCCTTGAAGACGGTTTTGCCAGCCACGAGATTCGCGCGCTCGCGCCCAACGTGAAGGTCGTTGGCCGTGCCGTGACGCTGCGCCTGGCCACGCCCAACGCCATTGCCGTGAACCGGGCGCTGGCCAGCCTCGCGGCCGGCGACGTGCTGGTGATCGACGCCTGCGGCGACCACGCGCATGCTCCCGTTGGCGCCGTCACCGGCACCGCGGCCTTGTGCGCGGGCGCCAGGGGAATCATCGTGGACGGCGTGGTGACGGACATCCTGGAGTTGCGCGCCATGGGGATGCCGGTGTTCGCTCGCGGCACCAGTGTCCTGACCACCAAGCGCATCGACGACGGCGGCAGCGCCGTCAATGAGCCCGTCATCTGCGGCGGCGTCACCGTCAACCCGGGAGACATCGTGCTGGCGGACGACAACGGCGTGCTGTTCCTGGCGCCGGACGTTGCCGCCGGCATCATCGGCGAGGCGCTGGCTTCCGATGCAGCCGAACCGGCGATCCTCGCCCGGCTGCAGGCGGGTGAGCCGGCCAGCGCCGTGCTGTTCCAGGGCAACTGCCACGCGCCCGCTACAAGAGAAACCCGATGAGCGCTCAAGCGACAAGACGGCCGCCGGAGCTCCGGCGCAGCTGGCTGTTCGTGCCCGGCCTGGACCCCGTGCGCCAGCATGCGGCGCTGGAGAGCGGCCCGGATGTGGTGGTCGCCGACCTGGAGGAGTTCACCAGCCCCACGGACCGTCCGGCGGCGCGCGCGCGGATCGTCGCCCTGATGGGCGAATGCCGGGCGCGCGGCATTGTCGGCGCCGTGCGCGTCAACAAGCTGGATGGCGATGGGCTGGAGGACCTGCGCGGCGTGCTGCCGGGCGCGCCCGCGGCGATCCTGCTGCCGCACGCTGAGTCGGGCGCGCAGATCCTGGCGCTCGACCAGCACATCACAGCGATGGAACGCGAGCTTGGCCTGCCGCATGGACAGACCGAGATCGTGCCAACGCTGGAGTCCGCGCGGGGCATCGTTGCCGCCGCAGCCATCCTGTCGGCCAGCGCGCGCGTCAGCGCCTGCCTGCTGGCGGCGGAAGACCTGAGCGCGGATCTCGATGCCGTACGCGGCCCGGACGGGGTCGAGCTGCATCATGTGCGTGCGCGCTTCCTGGTGGACTGCATTGCGGCAGGCTGCGTGCCGATCGACTGTCCCTTCAACTACCAGGATGCAGCGGCGCTGGCTGCGGACCTCGCCTGGGCCCGGCGGATCGGGCTGAAGGCGAAATGCACCGTGTTCCCGCATCAGGTCGCCGCGATACACGCCGCGCTGACACCATCGGCGCAGCAAGTCGCGCAAGCGCAAGACGTGGTTGGCAGGTATGAGGCGGTGCGCGACGGCAAGCCCGCGCAGGGCCCGCGCATCGATTCGCCGGACTACAACACGGCACGCCGGTTGCTATCGCGCCATGACAGGTTCGTGCAATGGGCGCAGGCCGCTGCGTCTACGGTGCGGCCTGCGCCCGGCAGCTGAGATCCGGAGCGGCGGGTGCCCGCCAGGCGGCGAGCCAGACCGCTGACAAAGCCGGAACTGCGTTGTCGTGCTCCCCTCTCCCGCGCAGCGGATGAGCAACCGTGTCGAGTGGGGCGGGGGGAGAGGGCGGGTGTTGGATGTGGCGTTGGCTTGTCGGATGCCTACTTGTTCACCATCCGTGCTGCTTCACTGCAAATTCAACGGCTTAACGTCAAAGTCAAAGGCAGTTTCACCTCCCCTGCGGGGAGGCGACCTACTTTCTTGTCTCGCCAAGAAAGTAGGCAAAGAAGGCGACCCGGATGCGGCGAAAGACCCCTCGTCGCATAACGGGAGATTCAAACCTCCACGGCTCGCTTCGCATCGCGCGTGGGTGATTTCCGCCTAGGCGGCGGAAATCACGGCTACACCGAATGGTTCACTATTCCCGCCGGTTTACTCCCCTCTCCCACTTGTGGGCTGGGGGAGAGGGCGCTTCATGGCCGCGCTCTCTCTCCAGGCGTTGCCTTGCGCTGGCGCCGGGCGCGGGCGTGCAGGCGGCGCAGTATCACATCAAACGACTCCAGCTGCCGGGTGATTTCCGCCTGGCCTTGCTCCACCAGGTAGCCACGGAAGGCAACCGCCACGCGCGGCAGGCGCACCCCCGGCAGGTTCAGCACGTACCAGTCGCGCTCGATGGGATTGCCCTGCAGCGGCAGCAGGCCGATCAGCCCTGCCTGGAACTCCAGCGTGCAGGCGTGCAGGGAGAGAAACGCAACACCCAGCCCTGCCGACACCATCCGCTTGATCGCCGCGTTGCTGGACAGCTCGGAACCCAGCGGCAGCCGCAGGCCGGCCTCCCTGAACAGACGCTCCACGGTGTTGCGCGTGCCCGAGCCGCGCTCGCGCACCAGCAGGTTCTCCTCCACCAGGTCCTGCAGCGTGAGATTGCGGCGCGCCATCAATGGATGGTCCGGCGCCGCGATAAATGCCATGGGGTGCTTGGCGAACGGCGTCGCCTGCGTGCGGATATCCGTGGGCGGCCGGCCAATGATGGCAAGGTCGATCTCATGCATGGCCAGCATCCGCAAGATCTCCTCGCGGTTGCCCACATGGAGCTTGATCTTGACGTCGGGCTGGTCCGCCGTGAATGCCACCAGCATCGACGGCAGCAGGTACTCCGCCGTCGTGATGGCGCCGACCCGCAGCGTGCCGGCCAGGTTGCCCTTGAGCGCCGCCACCTCCTCGGTGGCTTCGCGCCACAGGCGCAGGATCTGCCCGGCGTAGCCCGCCATCACCTCGCCCGCGGGCGTGAGCTGCGTGCCCCTGCCCGCACGCTGCAGCAGCGGCGCCCCGATCGCTTCTTCGAGCAATTTGAGCTGCAGCGAAACCGTTGGCTGCGTGATGTGCAACTCCTCCGCCGCGCGGGAAACGCCCCCCAGGCGGGCAATGGCGTCGATGGCATTGAGCTGCCGGAAGGTGGTGGTGCGATTCATAGTAGAAAACCTATCGGTCGGTTTTATAAACCAATTTTTCAATATGAAGCGGCTACCTTATAGTGCCCTGACCGGAAACGCAATCGCGTCCGCGTATCGAAACGCAGTGCATATGGAGACGGGAAATGTCGCTTGAATTGCTGGTGCTTACCTTGGACGATGTGCTCATCCGCGCGGACGATCCGCGCAAGTCCGGCTTCGACGCAGCACCACGAGAACGCGACGCCCTGCTCCGCTGGCATGAGGATGCCTGCACCGAAGCGCGTGCCGGCCAGTCAATCCGGATCCGTGGCCAGGCGCTGCAGCTCATGCGCAGCGCGGAGCTGGACGGCGTGCGGCTGGCGCTTGCCGCGCCCATCTCTTCGCGCAAGCTGCGGGTCTTGCTCGATGGCGCCATCGGGCCTGACTGGATGGATCGCTTTGCGGTCATCGCCACGGCGGATGCGCTGTCTCCCCGGGAAACCGAGATCGAACTCTACCGGCTGATCCTGCACACGGCCGACGTGCCGGCGCACCGCGCCTTGCTGGTCGGTGCCACGCAGAGCAGCCTGCGCGCCGCGCAGGCCGTCGGCATGCATACGGCCACTGTCCGGCCCGCCTATGACGATGCGCCGCGCCAGGCAGGCGGATCGACCGTGCTGTGCGGCTCCCCGGATGCCGTCTGGCCGGACTTCCACGCGCTGGAATGCAGCGTGGCCGGCCAGCGGCAACCGGATGCGCACGCGGCAACAAGACAACAACCCCGGAGCTTCCCATGACAACCATTGTGATCGTTGGCGGCGGCGCCGCCGGACTGCAGGTAGCCACCCGTCTCGCCAGGCGGCTGGGCAAGCGAGGGCAAGCCGAGATCGTGCTGGTCGACCGCAGCTCCACGCACCTGTGGAAGCCCTTGCTGCATGAAGTGGCCGCGGGCAGGCTCGAGCCCGTGGTTCACCATACGTCTTTCGCGCTGCAGGCCGAGCGCCACGGGTTCCGCTACGTGCAGGGCGATCTGCAAGCGGTGGACCGCATCAACCGCACCATCTGCGTGGCCCTTGCCGGCACAGGGCATGGCGAGGACGGACAGGTCCAGTCGATCGGCTACGACAAGCTCGTGCTAGCCGTTGGCGGCGTGACGCAGTACTTCGGCGTGCCCGGCGCGCGTGAACACGCCCTGACGCTGGACAGCGTGAGCAGCGCGGAGCAGGTGCGCGACCGTGTGTTCACCGCCTTGCGCCGCCGGACCGCGCAGGCTGATGCCCAACCGCAAGCGCCCACGGGAAAGGTCCGGGTAGCCATCGTCGGCGCGGGTGCGACGGGTGTGCAGCTTGCAGCGCAGTTGCGTCGCACCTCCAGCGTGCTCAATCGCTATGGCATCCACCGGCTCGACCCGGTAAAGGGGGTGGAAATCTGCCTGATCGAGGCCTCCGCCGGCGTTCTCCCCGGCCTGGGAACCCGGATTGCGGATCGCGTCGGCGAGCAGCTCGCGCGGCTGAGCATCCATGTGCAGTGCAGCGCCCGCGTGACCTCCGTCAGCGAGAGCGGCCTGACCATTGCGGGGCAGCCACCCATGCAGGCGGACGTCGTGGTGTGGGCGGCCGGCATTGCCGCGCCGGGCATGCTGGCCAGCTTCGGGCTACCGGTGAATGCCAAAGGGCAGATCCGCGTGCTGCCCACCCTGCAGAGCGTCGAGGACGAGCATATCTACGCGATCGGGGACTGCGCGAGCTGCCGGCCCCAGGATCTCGAAGCGGAACTCCCGACGCGCGCGCAGGTTGCCTATCAGCAAGCGCTGTATCTTTCGCAGGCGCTGCCACGGCGCCTGGCCGGCAAGCCCATCGAGGGGTTCCGCTACCGCGACTATGGCTCGCTGGTCTCGCTGGCGGGAAGCCGCACCATCGCCAACCTGGCTGCGCCTGGCAAGGACAGCTGCTGGCATATCGAAGGCCGCCTCGCCGCCCTGCTCCACCATGCCGTCTATCGCCGGCACGTGCTCGCCATCCACGGCTGGGGACGCGCGCTGGGCATGACGCTGGCCCAGGGGCTGGAACGTTTGCTGGCCGCGGGGACGCGGCTGCATTGAGGATGGCGCGGCGGCCGATGAATCCGGCCCCGAAGGATGCGGAAAGGCAACCAGGGGGAGCGCCCCGAAGGCAACTGGATCGCGATGGTCGAATCCATTGTGTCTCCTCCAGATGCCGCTCTTCGCGGAGGTTCCTGCTTTCCTCTCGCGTGGCGGCTATCTATGTTCTTTTGTCTTGTGCGAAGCCCGACCGCACCTTCCGTGGCGAACAGCGCGCAGGCTATCGCGCTGGCTTGATTGCCGTGATGAACGCGTCGCTGTGGAACCTCGCAGGAACCAATCCGTTGTCGCGCGTCAGCACATGGCTGGCTGCATCCACCATCAGCGGATTTCCACAGGCGTACACCTCGTGCGCCGAGAGATCCGGGAAGTCGCACGCTACTGCCTCGTGCACGAAGCCAGTCCGTCCTGTCCACGGGCCATCCGGTTCGGACAATACGGGAACGAACCGGAGGCGCTCGCCCAAAGTCGCCCATAGCGCCGCTTCCTCATAGGCGTAGAGGTCTTCCTTGCGCCGCCCTCCCCAGTAAAGCGTGGCGCCCCGTCTTGCGAGCGCCTCGTGGTGGCTACGCATGAACGAGGCAATTGGCGCGTACCCCGTGCCGGATGCCAGCAGGATGACCGGGGCATCGGAATCCTGCAGGGCAAACGCGCCGAAGGGCCCTTCCAGCCGCAGCACATCCCTTGGCTTCAGCTTCTCGTACACATGCGGCGAGAACCGCCCGCCGGGCATCGCGCGGACATGCCATTCGAGGGTGCCTTGCGTATCGGGCGCGTTTGCCATGGAGTAGCTGCGCCGGGTGCCGTCGCGCAGGATCACGTCCATATACTGGCCGGGCGAAAACGAGAAATCCGTCCCTCCCTGCACGTGCAACGACACGATGGCCACGTCCGCGCTCACCCGGCGCACCTGCGCCACCCGCGCCGGCGCTTGCACCACCCGCCGGCCCGGAATCGCGGAGACCTCCGGCGCCTCGATGGTGACATCGGTGACCGGACGCGCCACGCAGGTCAGGCAGTGCCCCGGGCGCACCCCTTCCGGGATGAAGCCGGCGGGATAGGCAACCTTCCCGGCGATCACGCGTGCCTCGCACGAATTGCACTCGCCCCGGCGGCAACTGTGCTTCGGGAAAAAACCTTGCGACACGGCCGTATCCAGCAGCGACGCGCCTGGAGCACAGCGCAACTGGACACCCGCTGGCGCGATGGTCAGCATCACCGACGGTCCGGCCTCGTCTTCGGGCCTTGCCAGCTGCGCTTCAGCGTCGGGCGCCATCTCGACCTTCCGGTTGCCGTGCTTTCAGATCCAGGGCGACGTCCACGATCATGTCCTCCTGCCCGCCCACCATGCGGCGCTTGCCGAGTTCGACCAGGATGTCGACCGTCTTCAGGTCATACTGGGCTGCCGCCGTCTCCGCATGCCGCAGGAAGCTCGAATACACACCCGCGTAGCCCAGGGCAAGCGTCTCACGGTCAACCCGGACCGGACGATCCTGCAAAGGGCGCACCAGGTCGTCGGCGGCGTCCATCAGCTTGTAGAGGTCGCAGCCATGCGACCAGCCCTGGCGCTCGGCCGCGGCGATGAAGACTTCCAACGGCGCATTGCCCGCGCCCGCGCCCATGCCGGCCAGGCTGGCGTCGATCCGGTTGCAGCCTTCCTCGACCGCGACGATGGAGTTGGCCACGCCCAGGCTGAGGTTGTGGTGCGCATGCATGCCGGTCTGCGTGGCGGGATCGAGTACGTCCTTGAAGGCGCGAAAGCGGTCGCGCACGTCGTTCATGGTCAGTGCGCCGCCGGAGTCGACCACGTAGATGCAGGTCGCCCCGTAGCTCTCCATCAGTTTGGCTTGCCGGGCGAGCGCCTGCGGCGTGGTCATGTGGCTCATCATCAGGAAGCCCACCGTATCCATGCCGAGCTCGCGCGCATACTCGATATGCTGCCGGGAGATGTCCGCCTCGGTACTATGTGTTGCCACCCGAACCACGCGCGCCCCGGCATCGTAGGCCGCGCGCAGGTCATGAGTGGTGCCGATGCCCGGCAGCAGCAAGGTAGCAATCTTGGCGCGGGTCACCGATTCGGCGGCGGCGGCAATCCACTCGACGTCGCTATGCGCGCCGAATCCGTAGTTGAACGAGGACCCTTGCAGGCCGTCACCGTGGGCGACTTCGATTGAGTCGACGTTTGCCTCGTCCAGCGCACGGGCAATGGCCTTGACCTGCGCGATGCTGTACTGGTGGCGGATGGCGTGCGAGCCGTCCCGCAGCGTCACGTCGGAGATATAGAGCTTGGTTTCCATCTTTTGTCCTGGGCTTTGTCCTGGGCTTGGGTTCGTCACGCGATGACCGCCTCGGTGGCGGCAAGGTCGCGCTGCGCGAGTCGCTCGGCGGTCGCCAGCGCGGCCGAAGTCATGATGTCGAGGTTGCCGGCATAGGCGGGCAGATAGTGGGCGGCACCCTCTACTTCGAGGAAGACCGACGTCTTCAGCCCGCCCATGCGCCCGACACCCGGGATATTCAGCGGCTGGCTTTCATCGAACTGCTCGAACTGCACCCGTTGCTTGAGCCGGTATCCGGGCACATAGGCGTTGACGCGAGCCACCATGGCCTCCACCGCGGCCTCGATGCGCGCGGTGTCCGCCAGAGCCGACAGCGTGTACACCGTGTCGCGCATCAACAGCGGCGGCTCCGCGGGATTGAGCACGATGATGGCCTTGCCCTTGCGGGCGCCGCCCACTACCTCCAGCGCACGGGAGGTGGTTTCCGTGAACTCGTCGATATTGGCGCGGGTTCCCGGTCCAGCCGATTTGCTGGAGATCGATGCCACGATCTCCGCGTAGTGGACCCGTGCCACCGAGGCAACGGCCGCGACGATGGGAATGGTGGCCTGCCCGCCACAGGTGACCATGTTGACGTTGCGGCCATCGAGGTTGGCGTCGAGGTTGACCACGGGGACGCAATACGGCCCGATGGCGGCCGGCGTCAGGTCGACCACGCGAATGCCGGGCTTGCGCGTGCGCAACAGCTTGTCGTTCTCGATATGGGCGCCGGCCGAGGTGGCATCGAAGACGATGTCGATATTGGCGAACGCCGGCATGTCGACCAGGCCAGCCACGCCCGTGGCGCACGTGGCAACGCCAAGCCGGGCTGCGCGCGCAAGGCCATCCGAGGCGGGGTCGATGCCGACCATTACGCCCATTTCGAGGTGTTTGCCATGGCGCAGGATCTTGATCATCAGGTCCGTGCCGATATTGCCGGAGCCGATGATCGCGGCCTTCAGTGTTTGGGTCATGATTGCTTCCGTTAGCCCTGAGACTTTCTGTTTGGATAGATCACGGACTGGCAGTCCGAATACAGGCGGTCCACATCGCTGGCGCGCAGCGTCAGTACCGCACGCTGGTTGATGTAGCCCTTGTCGGTGATTTCGCCCTGCTCGATGGCTGGCGCTGTGGACAGCAGCACCGCACGCGCCGGCCGCTGGGAAGACCCCGCGCCACGGCAGAGGTCGGCCAGCACGGCGCCAAGCGCTCGCCTCACCGCCGGCACCAACCCCAGCGACTTGCCGCAAAGCGTGCCGTCCTGGTCGTTGGCCAGGCTGCGCAGCTTCGCGCTCGGAAACACCAGCAGGCCTACCTCATCGCGATCGTGACCGGTCACGACGACATCCAGCGCATAGGGCGACATCGCCGAGACCGCACGCACGCGCAACGCGCCAACAGATACCCAGGTGCCTGTCGTCAGCTTGAAGTCTTCGGACACCCGGCCATCGAAGATGACGCCGCTGTTCGGGTCGGCCGGATCGGCGAGCCGGCCCGCATCGCCCATGCGGTAGAAGCCTTGCTCATCAAACGCGGCGCGCGTCTTCTCCTCGTCACCGAGATAGCCCGGGAAGATCGACGGCCCCCGCACCCGCAGTTCGTGCTTGTCCTGGCACTGCACGAACTTCAGCTCCACGCCGGGGACGGGCACGCCGATGTTGCGCGTGTCCGAGGACGAGAAATGCGCGCTGGTCACCACCGGCGAGGTCTCCGTCGAGCCCCACTCCGTCGTGAAGAACAACGATTGTTGCCGCGCGCCACGCGCCACCGCGCGCAGGCGGTCCGCCGTCTTCTGCGGCAGCGCCGCGGCGGCAAAGAACAGCATGTCCAGCCGTTCGAACAGTGCCGTGGCCAGGGCTTCGTCCGCCTCCAGGTAGGGCAGCAGCGCGTCATAGCCCTTGGGCACATTGAAGAACAGCGTCGGGCGAACCTGGCGGATTCCCTCGATGGTCCGCTCGATCAGGCCTGGCGCCGGGCGGCCGTCGTCGATGTAAAGAGCGCCGCCGTTGCGCAGCACCAGGTTGAAGTTGTGGTTGGCGCCGAAGGTATGGCTCCACGGCAGCCAGTCGAGCACCACGGGATGCGTTTCATCGACGAATGGCCAGCACTGCGCGATCATCTGCTGGTTGGCGCACAGCATCTGGTGCGTGTTCGGCACCAGCTTGGGCGCCCCCGTGGAGCCGGAAGTCAGCAGGATGCGGGCAATGGTGGCACCCGTGATGCCGCGGAACGCCTCGTCCATGCCGGGCCCGGCGCTGGCCGCGCACAGCGCGGAGAACGGCAACTCGCCGCCGGCGGCGCCCTGCGTATAGACCACGGGACACGAAAGGCCCGCGCCCCGAATCGCCGCTCCGTACACGGCAGCGTCCTCCGCGTAGACCAGGCCGGGATGCAGGCTGGCGAGGATGGCGTGCAGCTTCCCGTGATCGCGGCTCATCCTGGTATAGGCCGATGACACCACGGCGATGCGCAGTCCCACGTGCATGGCCGCCAGCGACAGCAGCGCCAGGTTCACGCTGTTGTCCGACAGCGCGACCACCGGATCTTCCGGGCGAATATCGAGATCCAGCAACGCCTGGCCGATGTCGCGGACCGTGGCATGCGCCTCGCCGTAGCTGATGGTATGCCAGCCCGAATCCCGGCGCTCCGCCAGGAAGACGCGCGAAGGCTCCTTGGCCGCCCATCGTACGAGCCAATCGCCGACGCAGCGATCGAAATCTTCCAGCGGTACCGAGGAGCGCAGGACAAAGCTGCCATCGGGCAGGTCGGTCCGCAGGATGCTAGGCTCTGCCAGCCGAAGGCCGGCATCGGGTCCGGCGGCGCGGCGGCTCGAGGCGTTAGAGGCGTTAGAGGCGTGAGAGGCGGTGGCGGGCATGTGGATCACTTGGCTAGCTTCCATGTGCCCTCCTGCACCTTGACCAGGATGCGGCCGCGCGCGTCGTAGCCGGAATGATCGGTCTTGCTGATGTTGATCACACCATGTGCGCCGGGCAGGTCGGTCGTGCCCTCGATCGCGTCGCGCAGCGCCTGCCGGAAGCCCGGCGTGCCCGGCTGCGCCGTCCTGGCGGCGGTGGCCACGGCGCGCTCCAGCACCAGGTAGGCATCATAGGCATAGGCCGCGAAGAGATCACGCGAGCCCGCGCCGTACTTTGCCTCGTAGCGCTTGACGAACTCGGTCGCCACCGCCTTGCTGGGATGGTCCGCCGGCAGTTGTTCCGCCACCAGCAAGACGCCGGCGGGCAGGACCACGCCCTCGGCGGACTTGCCGCCCACGCGCAGGAAGTCGTTGTTGGCGACGCCGTGCGTCTGGTAGATCGCGCCCTTGAAGCCGCGCTCGCGCAAGGTCGCCATCGGCAGCGCGGCTGGCGTGCCGCTGCCCACGACGATCACCGCGTCGGGCTTGGCGGCCAGCAGCTTGATGGTCTGCCCGGCCACGGATTGATCGGTGCGCGCGAAGCGCTCGACCGCCGAGACGCGGATGCCGGCGGATTGCGCGCGCGGCTGGATGTCCTTGAGCCAGGCTTCGCCGTAGGAGTCGTTATAGCCGACGAAACCCAGGGTGGCGAACTTGCGGGCCTTCATGTCCTCGACCAGGGCCGTCGACATCACCGCCACCGATTGCGGCAGCGAGAAGGCCCAGCTCATCAGCTCGGGCTTGGGCACGAAGGGGCACAGGCCAATGGATGGCGTCTTGCCTTCCGCGGCCACGGCCGCGACCGCCAGGCAGGCCGGCGTGGTGGACGAGCCGATGATGGCGTCCGCCTTCTCTTCCTGGATCAGCCGGCGCGCGTTCTTCGAGGCGGCGGAGGGGTCGGTGGCGTCGTCAAGGACGATGTAGCGCACCGGCTTTCCGCCCAGCGTCTTCGGCAGCATCGCGATGGCCTGCTTCTCGGGGATGCCCAGCGACGCGCCGGGGCCGGTCGCGGATACCGTGACGCCGATGGTCACCTCGGTGGTTTGCGCGGGTGCCGTAGCAGCCCACATGGACATGGCGATCCCCGCCGCGATCGCAGCGTACTTGATTTGCATTGCAGTCTCCTGGTTGCCCGTTCTTGCGACGGGCGTTAGCGTCAATCCACGTGGCAGCGCACCTGCCCCAGCCCTTCGATCTCCAGATGCAGTGCGTCGCCACGGCCTATCTTGAACATGGGCCCAAGCGCGCCCGAGAGCACGACATCGCCAGCGCGCAGCGGCTCGCCCATCTCGGTCATGGTGCGGGCCAGCCACCAGGCGGCATGCAGCGGATGGCCCAGGCAGGCGGCGCCGTTGCCCTCCGAAGCCGGCTCGGCATTGCGGGTGAAACGCATCGCGCAACCGGCCAGCGCCAGGTCGGTCACGCGCTTCGGATCGGTGCCGAGCACGTAGAGCCCGCAGGAGGCGTTGTCCGCCACCGTATCGACCAGCGTGATCTTCCAATCCTGGATCGCGCTGTCGACGATCTCGATGGCGGGCAAGGCAAATTCGATGGCACGAAGGAAACGCCCCCAGGTAAGGGTCTCGTCGTCAAGGTCGAGGTCGCGGCCGATGACGAAGGCCACCTCCCCTTCCGCCTTTGGCTGGATCAGCGAGCCCGAGGGAATCGCCGCGCCTGACAGGAACTCCATATCGGCGAACAACACGCCAAAATCCGGCTGGTCCACGCCGAGCTGCGCCTGCACGGCTTTGGACGTCAGGCCGATCTTCTTGCCGCTGAAGGCACGGCCTTCGGCCAGCGCGCGGGCGGTGTTGGTGGCGGCGACGGCGTAGGCCGCTTCCAGTCCGTCGATGCCGAAGGCCTCGGAGACCCTGGCGATGGGGCTGCGCTCGCGCCGGGCTTGGTACAGGGCGTCGGCGGCTTGCTGGATGGGGGTGTCTTTCATCGTTGTCGACCTCGTGATGCCTGTTGTCTGGTTGTCATCTGCCCGTTCGCCGCGCTAGGCGGCGGCGAGACGTTCCGCGGCTGTCGCGGATCCGCGGCGATATCTCGGCAGGAGTTGCAGGACCTGCTCCGCTTCCCCGGCCAGGCAAGCGGCATAGCTGTCAGCCAGCGCAGTGACGACATCCTCGACCGAGCCGACGGCTTCGATGGCGCCAACGCCATGGCCCGCCGACCACACGTCCCGCCACGCCTTCGGTGCCGAAGCAATGTCGCCGGAGAAGTCGATCTTCTTTTCCTCCTTGAGCTTGTCCGGGGTGAAGCCCGCCGCCGCCACGGTCGGCTTGAGCCAGTTCGCCATCACGCCCGAAACGGCTGTGGACTGCACCAGGTCTTCCATGCTGCTGGCCACCAGCATGTCCCGATAGGCGGGCGCGGCCATGCTCTCGCGCGTGGCGATCAGGCGGGTGCCGACCACCACGAAATCGGCGCCCAGCAGTTGCGCGGCCCGGATCTCGGCGCCGCTGGAAATGGCGCCCGCCAAACCGATGGGACCGTCCCAGAAGCGGCGGACTTCCGCCAGGAAGGCGAAGGGGTGATAGGTGCCGGTGTGGCCACCGGCGCCGCTGGTGACCAGCACCAGGCCGTCCACGCCAGCGTCGATCGCCTTGCGGGCCAGCGCCGGCGAGATGACATCCGCCATCACCAGCCCGCCGTAGCCGTGCACGCGCTCCAGCACACGGCGCGGGCTGCCCAGCGCCGTGGTGACGATGCCGGGGCGATACCTTTCCACCAGCTCCATTTCCGCATCGAAGCGGTCATAGCTGCTGTGCACGATCATGTTCAGCGCCCACGGCACTTGCGGGTGGTGGGCGGCCTCGGCTGCGATGCGGGCCAGCGCGGCATCGAGCGCGGCAAG
Source organism: Cupriavidus sp. 8B (assembly GCF_054589115.1). NCBI lineage: Bacteria > Pseudomonadati > Pseudomonadota > Betaproteobacteria > Burkholderiales > Burkholderiaceae > Cupriavidus > Cupriavidus sp. 8B. Next base: position 72,219 of record NZ_BAAILO010000329.1, read on the forward strand.
GTTGCGCGCGTTCGGGGCCGCGTAGGTGCCGACGATGCCGGCCTTGAGGCTGGCGCTCACCAGTTCCGGGCCGGAGACCAGGAACATGGGCGCGCCCATGACCGGCAAGCGTGCTTTGGCAAAGACCTTTCGCACGGCGGCGTGCGAGGAGCCAGGTGATGCGTTGGGTGATGTGTTCGGTGATGCGTTGGGGGCGTTCATCTTTTCTGTTCCTGCCTGTCTGAGGATGTCCGGCTAGCGCCGGCCGGGCCGCCCGCGGACTTCCCAGCCGCCGTCGCTTTGCAGGATGGCGGCCGTGGTGGCCGGGGAATTGGTGCGCGAGGCCAGCAGCACGTAATGCCCGGTGTGGTCCTCCGGCTGGGCGATGAAGCCCAGTGGCACCGCGTTGGCCACGGTGTCCGAGAAGCCGGGGATTTCCGATAGCCTGGTCTCCTGCTTGCCAAGGGATTCCGGGCCCTTCAGCGGCGTCACCGTGCCGCCGGGCGCCACGCCGTTCACGCGTATCTCAGGCGCCAGCTCAAACGCAAGTTGCCGGATCAGGCCCACGCAGGCATGCTTGGAGGCTACGTAGACCGGGCCGCCGCCGCCGGCATAGAAACTGGCATTCGACAGCGTGAAGATCATGCTGCCGCGGCTCTCGCGCAGTGCGGGCGCGGCGGCGTGGGCGGCCAGCAGGTAGCCCAGCACGTTGACGTCGAACACCTCCCGGAAGGTCGCGCTGACCACGCCTGGCTCCAGCTTGCGCAACGTGGCGAAGTGATCCCATACCCCGGCATTGCCAACCAGGGTGTCGAGCTTTCCGAAGGCCTTGACGGTGGCTTGCACCGCCTGCGCGTTGGCGTCTTCCGAGCGCACGTCGCCCACGGTGATCGCCACGCGATCGCCAAACTCGGCCCGCATGGCGTCCGCGCTCTGCGCATTGCGCACCAGCACGCCGACACCGGCCGCGCCCTCGGCAAGAAACCTGCGCGTGACCGCCAGGCCAATGCCTGAGTTGGCACCGGTCACCAATGCCACATCGTTATCGAGCCAGCCCATGATCAGAAGAAGGTATTGAGGTTCTTGGACATCAACAGCGACTGCGTGATGACGATCTTGCGGCGGACGATGCGGAAATCTTCGCCATGGGCGCGCAGTACATCTTCGCGCCGGCCAAGCAGCAGATCGTTGTCCGCCTCACCCCGGCTGCGGTAGTTGACAAATACCGAGTGCACAATGAACTCGTCATCTGCCTCACCCGCGTACGCTTCGATATTGCTGATCACGTGCACGTGGCGAGTCGGCGGATCCTCGGCCCACGCGGAGGGTTGCCTGAAGCGGGCAACGCGGCGCGACAGGTCGAAGTGGTTGTCGTCGAAATACGCGCCACGGCCCACACCGTAGGCACCGAGCTTGTCCGCGCGGCGGCGGTTCTCGATGGCCGGCATCCAGTAGTGGATGTCGTCTGTCATCAGTGCCAGCCAGTCGCTCCACGCCTCGCTGTCGAGCAGGCGCGCCTCGCGGTAGAGGAACTGCTGAACCCGATGGGCGGTGGCAAGGTCCACCGGCTGGGGCGCCGGCACCTGGGGCTGGCGTTGCGGGAGCGTGCTCATGCGACCTCCTTCAGGCTGTCGTTGACGAACGCGCTCTCGGGCAGGCTCGGCTTGTCGCGTACCGGGACTTCAGCCCAGGCGCGCGCCTGCATCAGGTCCAGCCAGCGCTGATAAAACGCCCGGTGGTTGGCCTCGTTCACCTGGTTGCGATAGACATTGCCCGGCAGTTCGCTACCTTCCAGCCTGGAGTCGAGGCCAAGGCCCATGTACAGGTCTTGCTGGCGCGTGACGAAACCGGCGTTGGTGCGGGTGGAGAACTCGAAGTTCTCGCCATCGTCCATCTCGAACACGCCGGAGGGCGAGAACGTCAGCATGGTGCCCTTGAGCCAGCGATCCTTGATGTCTTGCGGCGCGCTCTTGTTGACGATGGTCCAGGTGTGCAGCTCGATCTTGCCCGGGCCGCGCGGATGCCAGACGCGGAAGGTGTTCTGTCCCGGCAGGAAGGAAAGGTTGGGGAAAACACTCACCGAAGAGATCGAACCGATCATCTTGGAGCGGAACTCGCCGAGCCGCTGCGCCACCAGCGGCTGGATCCCATACAGGTACTTGCGGATCTCCTTGTCGCCAAGGGTCGCGGCATTGCCGACCACATCCAGGTTGAACTCCCAGCCATGGCCGTTGAAGTTGACGTGGTAAGAATCCGGATCCTTGAAGACCTCGGCCACCGGGCCGCCCAGCATGGCGCGGGCGGCGGAGTCATGGGTCCACAGCGCGTGGTAGATGTCTCCGATGAAGTTCTCGACCGGGACCTTCCAGTTGCAGTTGATCACAGACTTCACGCAGCTGCCGACAAACTCCGTGCCCTCTCCATCCATGTCCAGCATGACGTCCAGGTAATAGCGGAAATCGCCGAGAAATTCCTCCAGCGACGGCGCGTCCGGGTCCATGTTGCCGAACACCAGCCCCTTGTAGCTCGCCACCTTGGCCACCGGATGCAGCCCATGCTCAGAGCGGTCCATGCCGCTCGCCTCGAACAGCTCCTGCCCCGCCATGCCGCGCAAGGCGCCATCGATGCCGAAGCTCCAGCCATGGTAGTTGCAGACAAAGCTGCGCGCGTTGCCCGCGTCGGTAAAGTTCAGCTTATTGCCGCGATGCGGGCAGGTGTTCAGGAACGCGCGGATGGAAGCATCCTTCTGCCGCACCACGATCACGTTGTCTTCCGCCATATAGGTGGTGACGTAGTCGCCAGCCTTGGGAATCTGCGATTCGTGCGCGAGAAAGAGCCAGCTGCGCGCGAAGATCTTTTCCAGTTCCTGCTCATAGATGCGCTGGTCCCAGTAGACGCGGCGCGACAGCCTGCCGGCGTTGAGATCCAACAGGCGATCCAGATCGCGCAGGGGCGCGCTGGTGGGGTCCTTGCGCAAGCGCTCGCAGTTGCCGCTGCAGTCGTGTGTCATGTTCAGTCTCTCAATGGCTTCAGATAGCCGATGACGCCGCTTCGGATTCTTCGTCCAGATCGGCGTAGATCTGGTCAGCCTCGACGATGACCTTGTACGTGCGCAGGTCGACGGTGCACGGGAACCCGACGGCCTGTCCGGTCGGGATATGAAACTGGCCGTCGTGGACCGGGCAGGCGATCAGGTCGCCATCGACGATCTCGCCTTCGGACAGGGATGCGGTGGCATGCGTGCACACATCGCTGGTGGCGAAGTACTCGCCGTCGATGTTGTAGACGGCCAGTGGGCAGCCCGATGTCTCGACCTTGCACACCTGGCCCGGCGCCAGCGCTTCACGCTGGATCAGGAAGACTTTATTGCTCATTGCTGTAATTCCTTCTTGCCCGGCTCGGAGCCGGTCACTGCAGATGCAGCTGTACGAATCCCAGGCCGGTCACCCATTCCGGGACGGCTTCGTAGGCTATGATCTCGCCGCGCGCGCCTTCCAGCGCGCCCATGGCACAGGCCCAGTTCCGGATCTCCATGCCGCCGTTGCCGCCGTTGGCGAGGATGTACTCGTCGCTGAGGGCGCCAAGCGCCTGCAGGTCGTTGCGTTCGGCATAGGCCAGGATCTCGCGATCGAAAGCCTCGTTGACCCAGCCCATCTCCGCGGTGCCGACCCAGTGGCTGAGGCCGCCGCTGCCGATCACCACGACCCGCTCATTCTCCGAATAGGCGCTGACCGCATCGCGGATCTGGCGGCCGACCTGGATGGCGCGCGCCATCCGGATATAGGGGTCGACACCGGCGGCGAGGTACACCGGGATGGTGCCGACGGCGTGGCCCGCTTCCCTCATCGGCTGCACCATCAACTGGTTCGGAATGCCGATGGCATGGTCCACCGTCAGCGCGCGCGCCACCGCCCAGTCAAAGCCGCTCGCGTGGCCAGCGCTCGCGATATGCGATGCCAGCGCTTCGCTGTTCGGTATCACGCCGCGCCTGAGGCCCGGCATGGCGTCCAGCGGGCCGTCGACATCGCCCGTGCCGATCAGGTAGCTGGGCAGGCAACCGGTGCCGAACAGCATGTAGTGGTCGGCGCCCACGATCACCACGCTGGTCGGCGCCAGCTCCGCCAGCCGCGCCGCGCAAGTCTTGAAGGCATTCCACATGCGCTCCCGCACCGCGGGTGCCGGCGCCTCGGGCGCGACGAACATCACCGGGTCATGGGGCACCAGGAAGCCACCTACGATCTTTCCCATCTTTGTTCCTGCTCCTGTTCCTAGCGCTTCAATGCGGCGCTGTGCAACGCCTGGGCCGATCCGACCGGGCGCAGCTTCTTCATGTAGGCGCGCATGTCGCGCTCCGGGGACAGCTCCTGCCAGAAGCCCATGGTCAGCATCGGGTTGACGCCAGCCTGCTGCAGGCCAAGCACATCGAACCGGGTCAACATGGCCCGCTCCGCCTCGTTCAGGGCAAAGCGCTGCAGGTAGGCATCGGCATCTTCGCGAAAGCGCTGTTTGGCCGAGCGATCCACCGTGAGCTGGTGGAGGACCTTTTCGAGGACGTTGCGGCTCATGGTCTTACGCGCAGAAGTTACTGACCAGGTTCAGGAAATCGGCGCGCCGCTCGGTCTGGACCCAGTGCCCGCATTGCCCGAACAGGTGCAGGTCCGCCTGCGGGATGGTGCGGGCCAGCAACTGGCCGCAAGCCGGCGGTACCACGCGGTCTTCGCGTCCGTGCAGCACCAGCGTGGGCGCCTCGATCTTGGCTAGTGCCGCTTCGGGGAAGCCCTTGACCATGGTCGGGCCTTGCGCATTGGGCTGCGGGATCAGTTTGCGCAGCGCGTCCTGCGCGCCGGGACGGGCGCTGGCCGCATAGCGGGATTGCACCATTTCCGGAGTGATGATCGACTGGTCGAAAGGGAACAGACGCATCGTTCTTTCCATGTTCTCCGGCGACGGCTCGTACTCCCACGCGGAGCGCAGGCCCGGCGTCTGCTCGAACTCCCCTGCCGGCGTGCCGAGCAGCACGAGGCGCTCGACGCGCTTGGGATCGAACACTGCCAGGCCGACGGAAAGCGCCCCGCCGAAGGAGTTGCCGACGAACGAAGCCTTCTCGATGTCCAGCGCATCCATGATTCCGACCAGATGCCGCACCCAGAGCTTGATGTCGTACTTCGTGTCTTCCTTGAATTCGGTAAAGCCGAAGCCGGCGATGTCCGGAACGATGACGCGGAAGGTCTTGGCGAGCTCGCCCATCACGCCCTTCCAGTTCGACCAGCCGGACACGCCCGGCCCCGATCCATGCAGCAGGAACAGCGGCTTGCCCGTGCCCTGGTCGAAGTAGTTGGTTTGGTGTTCCGCGGCGGTCAAGGTCAAGCCGACGCCTTCATGCTGAGTCATCTCAATTTCTCCATACACATACGTATGTGTATGGTAGGAAGCGAAGGAGATCCGGTCAAGCAAGAATTTCGGCTTATTTATTGGCGTTTACCCGAAAGACGCCGCAAACCTTACCGTGCATATGTGTATTGACAGGGGGAAGTACAATCCTCACCATCTTTATTGGAGGCACTATGCCAAAAGGCACGGGGACAAGTTCCGCAGCCCCTCGCAACCAACTTACGCCGGAAGACTGGATCAAGGCTGCCCGCAATCTGCTGGTCAGCCGCAGCGTCGACGCCGTGCGCGTCGAGGTGCTGGCCAAGGAGCTGGAAGTCACGCGCGGCAGCTTTTACTGGCACTTCAAGGATCGTGAAGACCTGTTGCAGCGTATGCTGACCGCATGGCGCGATGAGGCTACCGAGCAGATCATCTACCGCTTCGAGCGCCGCGGGCTGGCGCCCCGGGAGCTTGTCCGGGATCTGCTCTCGTTGCCGTTCCGGGGAACGGCTGCGCAGGAGGCAGCGTCAACGGAGCTTGCCATCCGCGCCTGGGCCCGGCGCGAGGAGCGCGTGCGCCAGGTGCTCGACGAGGTGGACGCCAAGCGCCTGTCCTATATCGCGCAGTGCTTCAGCGCACTCGGGTTCGACATCCCCGAAGCACGGGCAAGGGCGTTCGCACTATACAGTTATGAATTGTCGGAGTCCCTGCTTTCCCACCAGGGCACCGCAGCGCAGAAGGAAGAGCGCAGGGCCTGCATCGAACGGCTGCTGCTGGCGCCCTGAATCGAAAAAGGGGCACCAGTGTGCCCCTCAGCTTGCTGACAAAGCCGGATTGCGTTGTCGTGCTCCCCCTCTCCCGCGCGCGGGAGAGGGGCTGGGGGAGAGGGCGGGTGCTCGTTACGGCAGCGTGTTGGAGCGCTCTTTGCCAAGGAGACCGGCATCCAGGTGACCCATGTCGCGTACAAGGCAGCGCGCCCGCGATCACCGACCTGATCGCCGGCTCGACGCAGTTCATGCTCCTGCCGCTGAGCGACGCCCAGCCTCTGATCAAGGGCGGCAAGCTGAAGGCCCTGGCCATCACCAGCGCCAAACGCTCGACCCTGCTGCCGGAGATCCCGACGATCAAGGAAGCGACCGGCATGAGCTCGCTGGAAATGGGCGCGTAGCATCCTGGTACCCAAGGGCACGCCGGAATCGATCGTCAAGCAACTGCGGGAAGCAACGGACAGGACGTTGAAGGACGAGGCGGTGCGCGCCAAGCTGGTTGCGCAGGGTTCCGAGATCCTTGGCGGCACGCCGCAGCAATACACGGCCTACATGAAGAGCTAGGCCACGCGCTGGGGCCGGATCATCAAGGAGTCTGGCGCCAAGGTGGAGTAAGCCTGCGGGAGGAGCAGTCAGGGCGCGCTGGCATCCGGCCCGCCGGCCCGCCGGAGATGCTCCCCCAGAAGCCGCGCGGCGGACGACAAGGGCACGCCCGAGCGCGTTGCCAGCAGAAGCCGCCGGCTGGCCCAATCGTCCGACAAGCCAACCATATGCAGCCCCAGCGCCTTGGCCTGGGCACGGCACACGGCTTGCGGCAGGACCCCGATGCCAAGGTCGGCCGCGATCATCTGGCACATCGCGTCGAAGCTGCGGACCTGGATGCGAAGCCGAAGCGGCCGCCCGGCCTGCTCCGCCGCGCGCGAGGTGAGTTCCAGCAACGCACTGCCGCGATTGAGCCCGACCATGTCGTATTCCAGGCAGCTCGCAAAATCGACGCGGCGCTTGCGCGCAAGGGGATGGCGGCGCGAGCACAGCAGCACCAGCGTGTCGGTCTGGAAATGGCTGATGTCCAGCCCATCCGTGGGCGTGCCTTCGGAGAACACACCGATATCCGCCAGGCCGTCCACCAGCGCGCGGGCGATATCGCCGCTGAGTTGCTCCTCGACCTCCACATGCACCCCCGGGTGCTGCGCCAGGAAGGTGGCTAGCCTGGCGGGCAGGAACTCCGTCAGGGCGGACATATTGGCCCACAGCCGCACATGGCCCAGGAGGCCGCGCGAATGGTCCTGCAGCTCCGCGCTGAAGCGCTCGAAGCCCTGGAACAGCCGCATGGCGTGCTGCATGGCCATATGGCCCACGGGCGTGAGCGTCACGCCCTTGGAAGTGCGCTCCAGCAGCTGGAAGCCGGTGGTCTCCTCGAAGTCTGACAAGCGCCGGCTGGCTGCCGACAAGGCCAGGTGGCAGGCGGCCGCGCCTTGCGTGATGCTGCCGGTCTGCACGACCGCGCAGAACAAACGCAGCGTCACGAAATCTACTCGGGCGGGATTGAGGGGCCAGGTCATGGGTGCATTCTAGCGCGTGGCCTTCGCGTTTTGCGAAGCCGGATTGTGGAGACTAGCAATTCCGCCGGCAGCGCCGCGCCCATAAAGTGGCGCCATTAAAGCCAACTGCCCTGCGCGACTCCCCATGGATGCATTGAAGAACCTCAAGGTACTGGAATTCGGCCACCTGATCGCCGGCATGAATCACGGCAATGGCGTGCGCCTGCAGTTCAATGAAGTGGCGACCCGCGACGGCTTCCAGATGGAATGCCATTTCATCGAGACGAATGACAAGGTCGCCCTGCTCGACGCGCTGAGCGGGTTGGGTTTCGCCAAGATCGAAGTCACCTCGTTCACGTCGCCCAAGGCCATCCCGGCGCTCAAGGACGCCGAGGCGGTCATGCACCGCATCCGGCGCACGCCCGGCGTGGTCTACACCGCGCTGGTGCCGAACGTGCGCGGCGGCGAGCGCGCGCTGGCGTCCGCCACCGACGAGTTCAACCTTGTCATGTCGGTGAGTGCAACCCACAACCTGGCCAACCTGCGCATGACGCAGGAGCAGTCGTTCAGCCAGTTGCAGGACGTGATCGCGCTCGGCACGCAGCACGGCGTGCCGGTGAACGTCTCGTTGTCCTGCGTATTCGGCTGCCCGATGGAGGGTGAGATCGCGGCCGAAGCGGTGCTCGGATGGATCGCCCGCTTTGCCGCGCTGGGCGTGCACGGCATCACGCTGTGCGACACCACCGGCATGGCGTTTCCCAACCAGGTGCAGGCACTGTGCGAGGCCGTGCAGGCACGCTTTCCCAAGCTGGAATTCACCGCCCATTTCCACAACACGCGCGGCATGGGGCTGGTCAATGCGGTGGCCGCCGCGCAAGCCGGCATCCGCCGCTTCGACACGTCGCTTGGCGGCATCGGCGGCTGCCCCTACGCGCCGGGCGCCACCGGCAACGTCGCCACCGAGGACATGGTGCATATGTTCGACTGCATGGGCTATGACACCGGCATGCACCTGCCCGGCCTGCTCGACGCCGCAGCCACCCTGCGCCGGCTGCTCCGGCACGATCTGCCCGCGCAGGTATCGCAGGCCGGCCCGCGCTTGACGCGGCACGCCCCGCCGGCGGATTTCGAGGCCATTCGCCAGGCTGCGCTTGCGCGCTGAGCCTGGGCGGGATATTGACGTCCCGCCCGGCCTGCAGCATCCGGCAATGCGCGTGCACTTCCTTGCCCTCAACACCACGACCACTACCGCGACCGCTGATGGCGGGTCGTGTGGTCGGAACATGAGAACCATCGAGAAGTTCATCGCGAGAGTCGAGGAGAACGCGCCTTGTCCGACGGCGTCATCGCTTGCCGGGGCGCGGTGAGATTCTCTTATCCGTATGCAACTTGTCCTTATGGATCACGGGAACTTTAGTCGCGGATGCCATGGTGACCGGAGCCCCCGGAGGACAGGATAAGGAGTTGGCCGTTGCGACCAACTCCTTTCTCAAGGACTGAAGCGCCTTGATATGGGCATCGATTTGTCCGATCTTGGCGCTCAAGCGTTGCTCTATCTCGGCCCGGCCAAACCTGCCGTCAATCAATTGCGGGATGATTTCCCGAATCTCGGCAAGCGAGAACCCGAGCGTTTGCGCGCTACGGATGAATTGAATGTGCCGAACGGCCTTGGTGTCGTATGAACGATAGCCATTGCCCAGCCGAGCGGGCGGCGCCAACAGTCCCACCTTTTCGTAGTGACGCAGGGTATCTGTAGTCGTGCCAACTGCCTTCGCCAACTCGCTGATGTTCACCTGTGGCCCCCGTCAAACGCGACGTCCCTGATTTGTCTTGACCTTGGAGTCTACACCAAGGTTTAAGGTGCGCGCGGGATGCACTCCACAGGATCTCGGAACCATCGACAAAGGTGACGCCATGTTTCGTATGCTTGCTCTTCTACTGCTGTCTGCTATTGCCATGCCTGCTATCGCCGACAATGGCTCGGCACCAGGCAGCCCATCGACTTCGGGCCAACCCAAGGTAGCTTTTGCGATCATCAGAACCGCGGAGCTATCCGTTACCGAGGCCTTGGTCTACTCCGGCGGGAGCTTCACGCGCAAGGTGAGCAATAACTTCTCCGCGTTCCTGGTGAAACACGGCACTGACACGCTGCTGTTTGACGCAGGGCTGGGCTCGCAGGTGGCCGATCAATATCGGCAAGATATGCCTTGGTGGCAAAGTCTGTTTTTCAAGTACGAGAATCCGGTGGACCCGGTGATCGACCAGCTATTGCGCGCCGGCATGGAACCCGTTCAAACGATTATCCTGAGCCACAGTCACTGGGATCATGCCAGCGGCATTAGCGACTTCCCGAATGCCACGGTGCTGGTGCATCCGGCGGAGCTGTCGGTGATCAGGCGCCCTACCGCTGGCGTCGGCGGCAGCTGGCCCTCGCAAGTCAGCGCGCAATCGATCAAATGGAAAAGCTTGGCATTCGAACCGGTGTCATACAAAGGGTTCGCGAACAGCCGGGATCTCTATGGAGACGGCACGGTCGTGCTCGTTCCTCTTCTAGGTCATACCCCCGGTTCGATCGGCATGTTCATCTCTGTCGACTCCGGTGCACAGTACTTCCTGGTGGGCGATGCAGTCTGGAATGCGAAGGCATTGAAGCTTGGCAGCCCGAAGTTCTGGGCAGCACGTTGGTTGGTGGATGGCGACATTGAACAAACCCAGGATGCCGTGGATCAGATTCGCGCGCTGGCGGGCAGGCATCCGGATATTGTCGTGGTTCCGGCGCACGATGGGCCGGTACAGACGTCACTGGGATACTTCCCAGCCTGGGTGGAATGAGGTGACGTTCAGGCCGGCGCCTTCCCCATTCCGTGCAGACTCTCCTGACGCCCGCATCAGGCGCTGCTGACCGACTCGATGGCCAACGCCAGTTTGGCCACCGCAGGCCCGATCTCCTCCTCGCTGACCCCGCCGTAGCCCAGCACCAGGCCGTTGCGCGAGCGCAGGGGATTGGCGTAGTAGGACGACAGAGGGCGCGCCACGATCCCGTTGGCCAGCGCGCAACGGGATACCAGGTGATCGTTGGCCCGGCGCAGCAGGACGGTGAGGTGCAGCCCGGTATCGGTGCCGACGATATCGATCTCGCCGTCCAGCCGGCGCTGCAATTCGTGCGTCAGGAGGGCCTGGCGCTCGCCATAGATCTTGCGCATGCGCCGGATATGGGCGGCGTAATGCCCGTCCGCGATGAACAGCGCTAGCGCGGTCTGAATCTGCAGTTGCCCACCGCGATACAGCTCGGAGTGCGCTACGGCGAAGGCATCCACCAGTGACGGGGGCAGGATCAGGAAGCCAAGCCGCAGGCCGGGGTACAGCACCTTGGAGAAGCTGCCCACGTAAATGGTGTTGCGATGGGGATCGAGGCCCTGCAGCGACGGCTGGGGCGCGCCGTGGTAGCGGAACTCGCTGTCGTAGTCGTCCTCGATGATCCAGGCATCGTGGCGATGCGCGAGCTCCGTCAACAAGCGCCGGCGCGCCAGGCTCATCACCACGCCGCTGGGATACTGGTGCGACGGGGTCACGAAGATGAGCTTGGGCGCGGTTTGCGGTGCGGCGGGAGGCTGCATGCCCTGCGCGTCCACCGGCACCGCCTCGACCTTCAGGCCCGCGGCGCGAAACACGCTGCGCGCGCCCCAGTAGCCGGGGTCTTCCACCCACACCACATCGTCCGGATCGGCGAGCAAGCGGGCGCACAGATCGATGGCCTGGTGGCTGCCCTGCGTCACCACGATCTGCTCGGGCGAGCAGTCGACGCCGCGCGCGAGCGCCAGGTATTGCGCCAGCGCACGCTTGAGCGGCGGGCAGCCGTGCCGCGTGCCATAGCCCAGCTGTTCCTGGCAGGCGGTTTTCCAGACCTGCGTGATCAGGCGCTGCCATGTCGCGCGCGGGAACTGCCGGACATCCGGAATGCCCAGCACGAACGAGCCAACCTGCCGGTCCGATGCGCCGGCGCCATCGAGCAACTCGCGTGCTCTGGCAGACAAGCGCGATGCCTCGTGTGGCGGCGCGATCTCGCTCGCCTGGCTCAAGCCGAACACACGCTCGCGCAGCGCGGGATCGGGCGGGGCCTTGCCGACGTAGGTGCCACTGCCGCCCTGTGTCAGCGTATAGCCCTCCTCGGTGAGGCGCTCATACGCATACAGGACCGTGTTGCGGGCGATGCTCAGGCCTTTGGCAACCTCGCGTGTCGGCGGCAAGCGCGTACCGGCGGACAACTGGCCCGCAAGAATCGCGCCGCGGATGTCGTCAAACAACTGCCGGTTTAAGGGAAGGCCCGGGAGGCCCGATCGGTCGGGTAGAGCCCAGTGACTGCGCCCGAGAAGCCAGTCGATTAGTGGCGTCTCTTTCAAAGTCTTCGCTCCCTCTTGCTCGTTGAGCCTTGACTCTGGGCTGGTGACTACCGGCATCACCCTGCGTACAGCACCTTGTAACGTACGCTACAAAAAACTTCACAGCGTTGAGTCAGGCATTGCATTGACAGACGATACACGCAGCCTTGGCAAGGCGAAACCGAGGGTTTATACGCGCTTTGACCTGGCTACCAAGATGATATTCTCCGTTTTGTTTCAGGCACTGTAATGTTTATTACACCACGTTGGCGTGCGGCAGTGCCTCACATGCCACTTTTCGGAGAGCGCTTGGCCAACGCGTCAATCAGGGAAATGCTGGCAGGCCAAGCCGCCGGATTCACCGCGTCGGAGTTGAAGGTGGTGGAAACGCTGCTCGCCTGCTATCCGAGTGCCGCGCTGACATCCATCTCGAGCCTCGCGGCGCAAGCGGGGGTCAGCGACCCGACGGTGTACCGGCTGGTCGTAAAGCTTGGCTTCGACGGCTACCCATCGTTTCAGCGAGCGCTTCTCGCGGAGGTCGACGAGGCGATGAACTCGCCGCTCTCCCGGCTTGGCGCGCTGGGCACCATGGCACCGGGAGAGGACTTCCAGAAGAACTCGCTGGCAAGCCTGGCGATGTCGGTTGAGCGCGTGGCGCAGCGCGCGGCGCCGGATGACTTCAATGCCGCAGTCGAACTGCTTGGCAATGCGCGGTCCGCCGTGTTCTGCACCGGCGGGCGGGCGAGCTTGTTTCTGGCCTCCCGGCTTGCCTCGCACCTGACGCATATCCGGCCCAAGGTCCGTCTCGTCGAGCCTGCCCTGGAGCGCGCGAACGAGGTGCTGGTCGACATCGGGCCAAACGATGCGCTGGTTGTCTTCGATTACCGCCGCTATCAGAAAAGCGTGATCGACTTTGCGGCGGCGGCGCATCGTCTCGGCGCAACGATCATTCTGTTTACCGACGAGTGGAAGTCGCCGATTGCCAGCTTCGCCACGGCCACGCTAAGCAGTTTTGTACAGACCGACTCGCCGTTCGATACCAAGGTACCCGCGCTGGCGCAATGCGAGACGTTGATTGCCGCGCTCATTGCCCGCGATCCCGAAGAAGCAAAGCTCCGGCTCGAAGCCATCGAGGCGATGCGCAGATCTGCCACGCCCGAAGGCGCATCCATTGATTTCTAGAATGTCTTTCCTTTCAGGAGAATGATGAAATGGCCACTCAGCAGTTTTCATTGATGCGCCGCGGCAGCCCGCTGGCCGTCGCGCTCGCCCTACTAAGCGCATGCTCGACGCAGACCGGCGTGTCTTCAGCCCCGCCGGCTACTACCGTCCCCGCGGCGGCTGCCCTGCCCCCGGCCCCGGAGGTGTCGTCCGGCTACCGGCAGGGCATGACGACCGCTTACGCCGACAAGCACATGGCCGCGGCCGCCAATCCTCTGGCCACCGAAGCCGGCCGCAAGATCCTGCGCGCGGGCGGCACGGCCATCGATGCGGCCGTTGCCATGCAGGCCGTGCTGACGCTGGTGGAACCGCAAGCCACCGGCATCGGCGGCGGCGCCTTCATCATGTACTGGGACGGCAAGCGCGTGCAGGCCTATGACGGTCGCGAGACCGCGCCCGCCGGTGCCGACGAGAACCTGTTCATGCGCCCCGACGGCAAGCCCATGAGCTTCAGCGAAGGGCAGATCGGCGGGCGCTCGGTGGGCACCCCCGGCGTGTTGCGCGCGCTGGAGCTGGCGCATCGCCAACACGGCAAGCTACCCTGGGCCAAGCTGTTCGAGCCGGCCATCGCGCTGGCCGAGCAGGGTTTCCCGATTTCGCCGCGCCTCTATACGCAGATCGCCGCCGACAAGTTCCTCCCGGCCTCGCCCGAGATGGCGGCCTACTTCCTGACGTCGGACGGCAAGCCCAAGCCCGTCGGCACCATGCTGAAGAATCCGGCGCTGGCCAAGACGCTGCGCGAGATCGCTCACCGCGGGCCGAACGTGCTCTATACCGGCCCCATTGCCAGCGAGATCGTCAAGCAGGTCAACGGCAGCGCCAATCCGGGCTCACTGTCGCTGGTGGACCTGAAAGATTACCGCGCCAAGGAGCGCGCGCCCATTTGCAGCGATTACAAGCGCTGGACGATCTGCGGCATGCCGCCGCCTTCGTCAGGCGGCATCGCGATCGCGCAGATGCTCGGCTCCTTGCAGGCGCTGGAGGCCAGGAACCCGAAATACGCGCTCGCCGCGCTGAAGCCTAAACAGGTAGCAACGCCTGCCGGTGTCGAGCCGGGTATCGACGCCGTGCACGCGATTTCCGAGGCCGGGCGCCTGGCCTATGCCGACCGCGGGCTCTATGTGGCGGACTCGGATTTCGTGCCAGTCAATGTGGCGGGGCTGCTGAGCCGCGACTACCTGGCAAGTCGCGCTAGCCTGATCGGCGATGAGAGCATGGACAAGGCGCAGGCCGGCGTGCCACCCGGAACCAGTCTCGCACTGGCGCCGGACCGCTCGCCGCCGCGCGTGTCCACCTCGCAGATCGTCGCGGTGGATAACACGGGCGGCGCGATTTCCATGACGACCACCGTGGAGAGCTACTTCGGCTCGCACCTGATGGTGCGCGGCTTCGTGCTGAACAACCAGCTCACCGACTTCTCCTTCACGCCGAGCGAGAACGGCAAGCCCGTCGCCAACCGGGTGCAGGCCGGCAAGCGTCCGCGCTCGTCGATGGCACCCACGCTGGTGTTCGACCGCGAGAGCGGCAAGCTGGTCGCAACCGTGGGCTCGCCCGGCGGCTCGCAGATCATCGAGTACGTGTCCAAGACGCTGGTGGGCCTGCTGGACTGGAACATGGACGTGCAGGCGGCCATCAACATGCCCAACTTCGGCAGCCGCAACGGACCGACGGAAGTGGAAGCCGGCCTCGTCAGCCCAGCCCTGGTGCAGGGCCTGAAAGACCGTGGGCATGAGGTCGCGCAGATCGAGATGACCAGCGGCACGCAGGCCATCATGCGCCGCCAGCGCCCCGATGGCACGTGGGCCTGGGCCGGCGGCGCCGACCCGCGCCGCGAGGGGGTGGCACTGGGGGATTAAGCGCGGTTGTGCGATGGTGCCTTCGGTGCTTTCGGAGCGCCGGGACTGCGATGCAGAAGGCCGGCCCTAGGGCCGGAC